>CAYOTD010000182.1:0-8677 GCA_964406685.1 uncultured Solibacteraceae bacterium
GGGGCAGGCGATCCCGGACGGCCTGCGGCAGCCGGGGTACGGCGTCGCGGCCGACACGCTCCTCTGCTACCAGATGGACGAGGTCGCGGCCGGGGCGCGCGAGGAGTCCGACTGGCGCTACGACCTGCGCGCCGTTGACGGCCCGGTGGACGTCGTAACGCCGACCTACAACGGCGGCTACGGCCGGGCGCGATCCTGGGCGGTGGGCGCCGGGGCGCTGGTAGGATCGGCCGACCCGGCGATCATCCCGGGCGCCGGCCTGCCGACCTACGCGCTGGACTGGTGGCAGGACTTCGACGTGGACGCCATCGCCACCAGCGACGGCTGCTCGCCCCTCGTCTTCGAGCACCGATCCCCCAGCGCGGGCGGCCTCCGCGTGCGGTGGCTGGGCACGGCGGGCGGCGGCGCGCACACGTGGACGCTTCAGGTGGAGCACTGGGCGGCGGGCGCGTACAGCGCGCAGACGCTGCTGGCCACGGCGCGCGCGGCCAACCAGGGGGATGAGTTCTTCACCGTGAGCTACGACGGCGCGACCGGGCAGGCGGCCATCTACCGCAACGGCGCGCTGCTCGGGAGCACGGCGGCGCTGGCGCACGACCCGGGGCAGCCGCTGGACGGCGCGCGGATCCAGGTGGGCGATCCCGCGTACCGCGGCACGCTGGACGCCGTGCGGCTATCGGACGCCGCGCACGATCTAGCGGCGCACCAGGCGGCGTACGCCACGCGGCTCGATATGCCGACAACCTACGCCGTGCGGTGGCGCGCCCAGGTGGCCGTCGACGGGACCGTCTACGCGGCCGCGGGCGTGCCGGCGGACGCGGCGGCCCGGCCGATCGCCCTCGCGGCGCCCGTGGCGCGCCTAACCGGGACGCACGCTGTGGCGTGCCGCCTGGCGCTCGAGGAGGCCCCATGACGGCGCGCCTCACCCCGCCCCTGGTTGACGTGACCGCGGTCGCAACCGAGGTGGCAACGGCGCTCTTCGCGCTCGTCGCGGCCGATCCCGGGGCGGACGCGGCGGGCGTCGCGGCGGCCACCGTGCCGACGGTGCGCGTAGCGCACCTGACGGCCAACCCGGCGGCCGTGCCGGCGGGGACCTACTCCGTCATGGTAGAGGTCGACCTCGGGGCTGGGGCGGGCTGGGAGGTGGCGTACACGTCGGGCACGGGCTTCGCGGCGCCCTGGACCGGGGCGGGGAGCGCGGTGACGTTCCACGTGCCGGCCTCGCCGTACGTCTGGACCGAGGTGGCGTTCGATCACACGAGCGGCGCGCTACCCGCGAACGCGGCGATCGCCGTGCGCGTGACGGCCAGCGACGCCAGCGGGTTCGGCTTCGGCATGTTCGGAACGGCGCCCTTTGGCGGCCCCGGGACGACCACGGAGGTGGTTGCCACCTACGCCTTCGCCACGGTCGATACCGCGGCCCCGCAGGTCGTGAGCGCGGTCGCCACGGCGCGCGACGTCGTGCGCGTGACGTTCTCCGAGGCCATGCGCCCCGCCGAGCCCGACGGGCGGGCCAGCGTCACCACGACCACCGATGAGACCGCGTGGGGCGCGCTGCCCGCGCCGGGGACGCTCACCGCGCGCGTCGACGCCGGAGCTACGCAGGAGGCCGCGATCACGGCCGATATGCTGTCGACGGTCTACGCGCCCACGGCCGAGGATCTCGCGCGCATCCTACCCGCCCTGATCGCCGGGATCACGGCGGCGGCCAACGCGGACGGCACGCTGAAGCTCGAGACAGTGGCCAGCGGAGATGCCGCGAGCCTCCAGATCACGGGGGGCACGTGGCAGGCCACGCTGCTGTTCCCGACGGCGCTCGCGACCGGGGGCGACTCCTCGGCCCTTAGCGCATCGAACTACACGCTTGACCGCCACAACGTCTACCCGGCGGTGGCGGTGCACCTGGAGGCGACGGCGGCGGCGGACGGGGACGGCACGGGGGTCGTGGTCGATCTCACGGTGCAGTGGCCGATGACGCCGGGCGCGCCGTACAGCGTTACCGTGGCCAGCGATGTGGCGGACGCCACCGGCAACGCAATCGACCCGGCGGCAGATTCCGCGACGTTCACCGGGTGGACGCCCGCGACGCCAACCGGGCGCGTCGTTACGTTCCCCATCCCGCAGGCGGCGTACGAGGTGGACGACACGCAGGAGCTACGCGCCTTCGTCAACGCGCTCGAGGAGGTGTGGGCGCTCCTGCTCTCGGACATCGACCGCCTGCCGGACCTGTGGGACCCGGACCGCGCGACGGGCGCGGCCCTGGACCTGCACCTGGCCGACGCGGGCAATCCTTTCGCGTGGGCGGAGGCCGACCTGACCGAGGTACAGCGGCGGCGCCTGCTGCGCGCCCTGCCGACGCTCTACCAGTACCGGGGTACGGACGCGGGCATCGAGGCGGCGATCCTCACGGTGCTCGAGGTGGAGTGCCACGTGGCGCGCGCCCTACTCGATACCTGGACGCTGGGCGTGTCGCTCCTGGGGGACTACTACCCAGCGCAGGTCGTGGGCGCGCTCACGGCGCCGTACAACTTCGCGGCGGCCGACGCCGATCTCTGGGTGGCAGTGGATGGCGGGCACGCGCTCGAGGCGGCCGACCCGACCGCGGGGACGATCACGCTCGCCGGGCGCAACGCGGCGCTCTACGTCGCTGGCTACGGCTTCCGCGTCTGGGGTAGTACGGCGCTGGACGGCGCGTACACGACCGTGAGCAGCGTTGAGACGGGCGACAGCACGGTGGTCACGGTCGCGGAGGCGGTGACCAGCACCACGGCGGACGGCGCGGCGATCCAAGTGGCGTGGTTGAGTAGCGCTGCGGGCGTCGACTTCGTGGTCCCGGCGGCGGCGACGGCCGATGAGGTTGTGACAGCGCTCGTGGCACAACTCACGGGGGCCGCCGCGGCGGTGCTCAACCCGGGCACCGGCGACGTCGTGGCGGTGGCATCGACCAGCCCGAGCGGCACGATCCAGGTGGCCGGCGGTACGGCCGCGGTCATCCTGGGGTTCGATACGGCGCGGCATGCGGCCACGGGCGGGTGCGTGCTTGGCCCGGGCACGGCGCGGCTGCGTCGCACGTTCGACCTCGTGGTGGACGGCGCGCTCCCGGACGCCGCGACACAGGCGGCCATGGCGCGGATCGCGAACTGGGCGAAGCCCGTCAACACGCACCTCGGGCGCATCCGCACCGAGTTCGTGATTTCGGATGACGGCATCTGGCGGCTGGGGCGCAGCCGCCTGGGCGAGGACACGGTGCTCGGCTAGTCCGAGCGGGAGGGCACGATGGACAGCAGGAACTTCTACTATCTCCAGCGCGTGTTGGAGTCCGATCTGGACGAGGTGGAGGCCGACGTCGCGGCGGCGCTCAAGCACGCCCGCGTGGACCTCGGCGTGTTCGGCGTGCACAGCGGGGGCACGGTCACGCAGAACGCCCCGCCGGACCTGCACGTCCTCGTTACCGGCCCCGCGCTGGCGACGGATCCCGACGGCGAGCGCGTGGCGTGGGCGACCACGCAGACGGTGGACTGCTCGCAGGACCACCTCGGGAACAGCACGACCGTGGTCGGCGGCGGCAACGAGCGCTGGCTGTCGGTCATCGCCGAGTTCGACCAGACGTACGCCGATCTCGTGACCGACGGCAACGGCACGCCCGTCTACACGCGGGTGTACGACAGCTACGCGATCTATGTGACCATGGAGGCCGAGGCCGTGATCCCGACGGCCGCGCGGCCCGCGCTGCCGACAGACGGCGTGCTCCTCGCGGACGTCTACCTCGTCAACGGCACCGTGCAGATCCTGAACGCGGACATCTTCACCAACCGGCGCCAGGACTATGTGCGCGTGGCGGGCACGACCATCCCCGACTTCGTGTACGGCACGCCGCAGACGGCGATCGCGGCGCTGGCGGCGTACGTCGACGGCCTGAGCGTCGGCACCGGCGTTGGGTTCACGGCGACGCAGAACTGGGCGGACGCAAGCACGATCGCGGCCACCGACGTCTCGGCGGCCATCAACGAGGTGATCTCGGACCTCGCCGCGACTGCGGGCGCCGGGCGCCTGGGGGCGGCTGCGTACGCGACCGCAGGCGGCTTCTGTGATATTGTCAACGGCGACATCCAGGGCACGTTCGAGGACATCGCCGACGCGGTGGACGGGCACATCGGAGGCGGCGCCCCGGCGCACGCGGACACCGCCATCACGAGCGCAGCGCAGGCGGGATCGCCCGAGTCGTTCGCGGGGGGCGCGGTGCGGGGCTTCCTGACGGGGCTTCTCGGCCACGTCAACGACCGCACGGAGCGTGCGACGGCGGAGACCGTCTCGGCCAACTGGACATTTACGGGGGCTCCGGCGATCGCGAGCGGCCGGCCGATCACTACGCGCGCGCGGCAACAGTATAACGCGCGGTTCGCGAATTCCCCATGGGCCAAGACGCTTCTTGGGGGCGCGGTGCACCCGTCTCTTGGAGCAGAGCATATCGCCGCTGGACTATTTCCCACCGGTGGTTCGCTTGCGCACCCGTGGTCGATCGCGACGACGGTCGGAGCCGGATACAACGTTATCGACATGTGCACGTACGTGACCGGCGGCGTACGCAAGACGCTCTTCCTGGTCGACAAGGCCGCCCCGGGCGTTTACCCAGTGGGCGCAACCAACATCGGCATCTACGCGGACTGGCCGTACTACTGGGCCGGCAAGGCGACGATCGATTTCTCGGCCGTCGCGAACGGGCTCCCGGCTGCCGCGGGCATCTGGCGACCGCTATCCTGCTGCTCGGACGGCACGTACGTCTACGTGCTCTTCGAGGACTACAACGGCGGGGCCTCGACGCACCGCGTGCAGGCGTTCGACATCGAGGCGGGCACGAAGCACGCATCGTGGCCCGCGAACGGCACGGCCCTCCCCGGAACCGGGACCCCCGGGGCGAACTACTTGCACGCGCCGCGCATCAAGGTCGCCTCGCTCAACGTGACGACCGGCCTGGCGGAGAAGCTCGCGACGCTCAACGCCTGGGTCAACGGCACGGTGGCCGGCGCCTCGACGTGCGTCAGCATCCTGTCCGGGGCCGACGGAACGCTCGACGCCTCCGGGTGCGGCGACATGCCAGTCAGCGGGGCGAACACCATCCGCCCACAGCAGGCGCTTACAAGCGACGGCGTCTACGTCTATTTTGGACACTACAACCAGACAACTGGCGGTGGTGGGATGGCGACCTGCCAGATCTCCGACCCGACGCTCGGCAAGCCTGCGGGGACGTGGCCGAGGACGCAGTTGGGAACCTTCCCCGTCGATGCCATCTTCGATGGATACTTTCTGTGGACCACACAGAACGGTGGCGCAGGATGGAAGTTGTTCTGCTACGACTTCGATGCGGACGATCGCGTCGAACAAGTCATCGACGTCGCTTCAACGACCGTCGCCCTTGGCCACATCGTATTCGACGGACTCAATGTCTGGGTTCAGACGTTGCGCGACATGGACGGCGGCGGGACATCGAACATCCAGACGTTCGTCCGCATCCCGGCCCACGCGGGCGTCATCGACAGCAGTTGGACCGCACCTGACGCCGAGGCGCGCAGCGCGGCCGTGCCCGTGCAGCCCTACACCGAGAAGGCGACGACGACGGCCGATCACATGGGGCGCTGTGCGTTCGATGGCGACGGCATCGTGGTCACGCTGGAGGGGTTTGCGGGCGGCGATCCCGGGGAGGGCCTGATCCGCTACATCGGCCAGGCCGCACTGCGATAGATCACCAGCACGCCGATGCGCACGCGTCGAGCGCTACGCAACTCGCCGTATCGTCCGTAGAGACCCCATCCCCGACGCAGTTGTCGAGGCAGACGACGATCGACGGATCCGTGGCGAGCGCGTTCTGCGTGCACCCCGAGATGCAGGCGTTGTACCCGTTGTAACCCCCGTCATCCGCGTGGCAGGCCGCCTCGACGGTGCAGTAGTCTGCGCAGGTCTGCTCGTCGACGGGCGGATCCCAGCATGCGGTGACGCAGGTTGCGTAATCGACGCACGAGGCAACGTCGTCGAAGCTGGCCTCGCTCTCGTAGCAGGCGATCGGACACTCGAGATCCGTCTCATCCGCAGCGTCGCATACCTGCAGGCAAGCGCCATCCCCCGCGTACGTCGGATCGTCGCCAGCGCAGAACGCCTCGAATGCGCAGAGATCCGAGCACGGATCCTCCTCGGTCACGCGTCCACCGGACTCGTAGCACCCGGACGTCAGCGCGGCCCCCATCAGCATCCAGAACATCTTCCTCATGACATCCTCCTGCCCTTGCGGGCGGTTGGTCGCCACACCACGTGGTGACAGTGATATATATAGCGCACTGGTTTGCGCGTGTCAAGATTTTCCGAGAAAAAAATCATAGATTGTATTCGTTGGTTCGTCATGTTATCTGCTTCTTCTAGGCGTTGTGCAGCCTGGTAGCACACGAGCCTTGGGTGCTCGGAGTCGGAGGTTCGAATCTTTCCGCCTAGACCCTTCCGCAGATCGGCGACAGTCTAGCCATCGCGCCCACCGCCGTGCCATCCTGGGCGCATGGGGCGGCGCCCGCTCGCGCGCCGCCAGGAGGCGCCCGTTGGCAGGACCCACAAAGGTCGCGACCCCCAGAAACTCGCTGCCCGCCGTCGACGTCTGCGCCGGGCACGAAGCGCTCACGCGGAACATGGAGACGATGATGGTGGAGGCCCGCGCCAGCGCCCGCGACAACCGCGAGGCCATGGACCGCCTCGCCGACAAGGTCGACCGCCTTGCGGACAAGGTGGCGGACGTCCGCGAGGAGCAGGCGCGCACCACGGAGGCCGTCGCGGGCCTCAAGGATCGCCTCGTCGGCCTGGAGGCGACGGTCGACGACGTCACCGAGGTGGGCATCAAGACGCATCGCAAGGACTCGTCGACGACAAACCACCGGCCGTCGGCCGGCCCGGCGCGCCGCGGCATGTGGCCGCCCCCGCGGTGGGCGGTTGGCGTGGGGTTGGGGCTGGTGCTCGGCCTCATGATTGTCATCTACTTCGTCGGCGCCTTCGCGGCGACCGGCTCGGCGGCCCAGGCGAGCGGCGCGGTGCGCGCCATCGTCGCCCCGGCCGCGCAGGCAGCAACTACCGCGGCGCAGGCCGCCGCCAAAGGAGAGTGATCTCATGACCCACTTCGCCACACTGACCCCGGAGAACTACTTCGACGGCGGTGCGAACCTCACCAAGGACACCGACGCTGGGCTGGAGCTCGCGCAGAAGATACGCGCGCTCGAAACGGCCGCGAACACCAACGAGACGACCGCGGGCGCGGCCATCCCGAAGAGCATCGTGACGCAGCAGGGAGACCTCATCACGTCCAGCGGGGCAGGAGTCCCGGTGGTCCTGGCCCACGGAACGGCGGGGCAATTCCTCCAGACGGGTGGGCACGCCGCCGATCCGTCCTGGGCGACGCCCCCCAACGCCATCGCGGGCGGAGCGGCGGGCTACATGACCGGCGCGGACAAGACGAAGCTCGACGGCGTCGAGGCGGCGGCCGACGTTACCGACGCGGCCAACGTCGCGGCGGCGAACGCCATGATGGTCTCTGACCTCTACGCCGTCGACGCCGTCATCGCCGTGGCGAACGCGGGTGGCGGCGCGACGGACGCCGCCCTGACGCTCCAGCTCAACGACCTGGACGGGGCGGCCATCACGGCGGCGAAGGTCGTCATGATCATAGCCGCGGCGGCGAACTACGCCGGCATGGCGGCCGTGAGCACGCACCCGACCTTCGCGACGGCGACCGCCGGGTCCATCCTCGGCTCGGGCAGCGGGTGGGCGTGCGTGAAGACGAGCGCTGCGGGCGCCTTCGCGTGCACCGTGACGAACGCCTCGGACGAGACGCTCTACTTTACGGCGTGCACGCCGAACGGCGGGGCGGACGCCGTCGCCAACGCGGCGATCGTGCGCGGCTGCATCCCGGACGCGGCGACCTGGAGCTAGTAGTCCACAATATTCTGACCGAGAGGTGCCAGCATGCCGACCTACCAGATCCAAGCTGCCGTGGCCGGGGCGGGGCCGTTCGCGCTGGGCGAGAGCCCGGTGGTCGGCTACAGCCTTGTCGACGGCGCCACGCCGCTCGCATCGTTCGCCATCTCCCCAACGACTGGCATCACGTCCTACCTGTGGGAGATCTGGTCGACTGCTGGCGGCGTGAGCGCGGTCCTGAGCTCGACGACGGCCGCGGCGCCGACGTTCAACCTGCAGGCGGACACGGCGGGCACCTACCTCCTACGCTGCACGATCAACGGCACGACCGTCGCGAAGATCGGCGTAAGCGTCACGACGGCGACGCGGGCGCTGCGCATCCCAGCGGCGGGGGAACAGCTCGAGTTCGGCGCGGACGGATGGGCGACGGCCATCCAGGCGCTGTACTCAGCGGTGCAAAGGGCAGCGGTTAATTTTGTTTTCCGCGGCGGCGGCACGTGGACGTGCGTTGCCGGTGCATCCGATTACGACGTTACGTGGTCGGACGATATTGTCATCGAGGACCCGGAGATCGGAGAGGCGATCACGATATCGGCCGCAACGCTGGCGGCGGTGCCCGAGGGCGACGTACTGTACGTGACACCGAGCACTGACCCGATCACCACCGAGACGCTGACGATGGCCAACGCTTCGGTGACGCCGTCTGAGTCTGTTACGATTGGATGCGTCCGGA
>CAYOTD010000183.1:0-8662 GCA_964406685.1 uncultured Solibacteraceae bacterium
CCGCAGCGCTCGTAGTTGCGCTGGCTGACGCTGCCCGGCAGCGTGGCGGCCCAGGCCACATCGCAGCCGGCCGCCTGGGCGTCGCGCAGGCGCTGGTGGATCAGCGCGCGCTGCGCGCCACGGCCGCGAAAATCGGGGAGCGTGGCGTCGCCGGCCATCGTCGCGACACCCTCGTGGAGAGCGAGAACGCCGCCCGCCACGGGCCGGCCCTCGGCCAACAGGAGATACGACGCCGCGCCGCCGAACAGCTTCCGGAACATCGCCAGCTCTTCGGGGCCGGTCTCGGTCCGGGAGAAGAAGCCCTGGATCGTGATGCGACTCAGGGCGTCCAGTTCATCGGCGGCGGCCGGGCGAACCTCGAAACCGGAGGGCGGTGAGGGAATCCATTCACCCGGTGCGATAGGCCGGGCCAGCACGTGGTTGAACTCGGCCAGCCGGTAGCCGCGCGCGGCCAGCAGCTCGATGAGCGAGATATCGGCCAGCGGGCTCAGGTCGATGGTGATGCGGACGCCGCGGGAGCGGAAGAACTCTTCGACACGGTCGAACTCGGCCGCCGTGACGGGACCGGCGAGGCCCAGGCCCAGGGCCTGGTTCAGCGGCGAGTCCGCGCCGGCGAAGATGAGATGTCCGCCGGCGGCGGTTACAACCTCCTGGGCCGAAGCGGCGCCAGAGGCGGCGTGCGCGGCCTCCAGACGCCGGATGAGGGCGGGATCGGCGGTCATTAGTAGGCCCAGGGCGTGCCGTCGCGGCGGCGGATGGTGGGGCGCGAGCGACGCAGATACGGGTACTTCTTCATGGCTGTCTCGTTCACGTCGATGCCCAGGCCCGGGCGGTCGTGGATGTCCACGTAGCCGTCGCTGAAGACCGGCATGGCGGAGAAGACTTCGCGGATGGGCTCGCCCCAGCCGTGCGCGTATTCCTGGATGCCGAAGTTCGGCACCGAGAGGCTGACGTGCGCGTTCGCCATATGCGAGATGGGCGAAATGTTGCCGGGGCCGTGCCAGGCGGTGAGGATGCCGTAGGGCTCGCACATGCCGGCGATCTTGCGGCCGGTGGTGACGCCGCCGACATGGGCGAGGTCGTGGCGAACGTAGTCGATCAGGTGCTCGGTGATCAGGTTGAGACCATCCCACTGGCCGGTGAAGACCTCGCCCATGGCGAGGGGTGTCGATGACTGCTGGCGGATGATGCGGAAGGTGTCGAGGTTTTCGGGCCGCAGCACGTCTTCCAGGAAGAACAGGTTGTAAGGTTCCAGCGCCTTGGCCAGCACGATGGCCTGGCTGGGCGTGATCCGCTCGTGTACGTCGTGCAGCAGCTCGATCTCGTCGCCCACGGTCTTGCGGAGGTGCTCGAACAGCTTGGGCAGGGTGCGGACGTAGGGGCCGGGTTCCCAGATCTCGGAGGGGGGCGCGCCCTCGGCGAAGGCTTTGGCGGTTTGGGCGCGCTGGCGATCGGATTGGGGCACGGCGTAGCCGGATTCCAGCCCCGGAGCAGAGACCTGCACCTTGATGACCTTGTAGCCGCGCTCCATCAGCCGGCGGACGCCCTGTTCCACCTCCTGGTAATTGCGGCCGCCGACGCTGGTGTAGGTGAGCATGCGGTCGCGCACGCGGCCGCCGAGCAGCTCGTAGACCGGCAGGCCGGCCACCTTGCCCTTGATGTCCCACAGCGCCATGTCGATGCCGCTCAAGGCGGGCATCTGCACGGACCCGGAGCGGTAGTAGGGCAGAAGGAACAGCGTCTGCCAGAGATCCTCCACGCGCATCGGGTTGCGGCCGAGCATGGCGGGGGCGAGGTGCTCTTCGAGGAACCTGGCGATGCCGAGTTCGCTGCCCGTGCAGGTGGCGTCGCCCCAGCCGTACAGGCCCGGCTCGCTGGTGAGGATCTTCACCAGGACGTAGTTGCCGTTGTTGAGGCGGCCGGGGTTGGTGACGAAGACCTGGACGCCGGTGATCCTGAGGTTCGGAGGCGCGGCGGCCGGCGCTGGCACTCCGGCCGCCGCGAGGGAGGAGAGAAAAAGGCGACGATTCATCGCGGCGGGCCTCCCGCCCGCGAGGGAGTTAGCTCCAGAGCCGGTCGTTGGAGCGGTCCTTGTCCCACTGCGGGGTGGGCTCGAAGTAGCCGGGCTCGGCCAGGTGCTGCTTGATCACCTCTTCGTTCAGCTCGATGCCCAGGCCGGGCGTTTCGGTGACGGTGATGAAGCCGTTCTGCACGATCGGGTTGGGCACGCCCTTGACCAGATCGCTCCAGTAGGGCGTGTCGACGGAGTGGTTCTCGAGCACCAGGAAGTTCTCCGTGGCGGCGGCGCAGTGGACGTTGGCCTGGCTGGAGATGGGCGTGCCGGCGAAGTGCATGGCCATTCCCACGCCGTATTCCTGCGCCATGTCGCCGATCTTCTTGGTTTCCAGCAGGCCGCCCGAGGTGGCCAGGTCGGGGTGGATCAGGTCGACGGCGTGCGCCTGGCAGAGGGTTTCGAAGGGCTCCTTCAGGTAGATGTCCTCACCGGTGAGGGTGGGGATGTCGACGGCGTCGGTGATCTTCTTCCACAACTCGGTGTACTGCCAGGGGATCATATCTTCCAGCCAGGCGAGGTTGTACTTCTCCAGGGCCTTGCCCAGGCGGATGCAACTGTTCACGCCGATGTGGCCGAAGTGGTCCGCGGCCAGCGGGATGTCCATGCCGACGTACTCGCGGATCTTGGCGACGTATTCGGCCATCAGGGCGACGCCCTTGTCGGTGAGTTCGACCCCGGTGAACATGTGCTGGGTGTTGAAGATGTCTTTGCGGGTGAGGCCGAGGGGCTGGGTGAGGCAGCCGGGGATGTTCTCGACAAGGTCATACCCCAGGTCCATCTTGAGCCAGGTGTAGCCTTCGTCGCGGCGTTTCTTAAGGCGCTCGCCGTAGACCTTGGGGTCGTGGGATTCGGTGGTGTCGGCGTAGATTCGGATCTTGTCGCGGAACTTGCCGCCGAGGAGCTGGTAGGCGGGCACGCCGTAGGCCTTGCCCGCCAGGTCCCACAGGGCCATCTCGATGCCGCAGACCCCACCGGCCTGGCGGGCGTGGAAGCCGAATTGTTTGATCTTGCGGAAGATCTTGTCGACGTTGCAGGGGTTTTCGCCCAGGATGCGGCGTTTGAGCATCAGGGCGTAGATCTTGCTGGCGCCGTCGCGGACCTCGCCCAGGCCGTAGATGCCCTGGTTGGTATCGATGCGCAGCATGACGGCGTACATGGGCGCGCGCACGGCGGCGACGCGCATGTCGGTGATCCTCAGATCCGAAGGTTTCGAGCGGGTATTGACGTTCCCCTGGTAAGCCTCGATGGTTTCCTCCGCCCAGAACGTCGCCGCCGCCGCGCCGAGGGCGGAGCGGAGGAAGGATCGCCGTCCCGGTGTCCCTCTGTGGTTTTTGAGCATTACAGGTGCCTCCCGGAAGGGTCATTCTATACGAAACCGGGAAGGCCGCGCACCCTACGAGCTTCCAGTGCTGCGCGAAACCCGAGCCGTCCCGCCGGACGGGCAATGGCGACCCAATATGTAGTTGACTCGGATCAGTCGAACGCAGTATGTTGGGGATGCTGTTGGCTCCACCACGAGTGGATGAAAAGGGAACCTGGTGGGAATCCAGGGCTGCCCCGCAGCGGTAAGCGGAAACGAAAGCCGCATGGGCGCACTGGCCGGCTTGAGGCTGGGAAGCGGCGGCGAGTAGGAGGGCGGGAGTTCCGGCCCGGGTCCGCGAGCCCGAAGACCTGCCAATAGCGCGCGGGTCGCGCAATCGCCACGAATCGCCGAGGGGCGGACTGGTGGTGGAGGGCTTTGGGAACAAGGCCCGGGCATGTTTTCCCGCATTGGCATTCCGCCCCTCGCCGCATCCGACGAGAGGAGCGAAATGGCCTTCACCGGCAGCGCCGCGATTCACAAACTCAACTGCGATCTTCTGCGGAAAGTGCAGAGGCTTCCCGTTATCATCCAAGGCGGCCTGGGAGTCGCCGTGTCGAACTGGCGGCTGGCGCGCGCGGTGTCCGCACTGGGGCAACTGGGAGTGGTCTCGGGAACGGCGCTGGATCAGGTGATGGCGCGGCGGCTTCAGGACGGCGATCCGGGGGGCGAGATGCGGCGGGCCTTCGACCGGTTCCCGGTTGCCTCCATCGTGGAGCGGATCTGGAGGCGTTACTACATCCCGGGCGGGAAGCCGCGGGCGGCGCCGTACCAGCTTGCGCCGGCACAGACGGTGGAGGGATCGCGCGAGTTCCACGAGACCTGCGTGTTGGCGAACTTCGCCGAAGTGTGGCTGGCCCGCCAGGGGCACTCCAATCCGGTGGGGATCAACTACCTGGAGAAGGTACAGATCCCGCACCTTCCGTCGATCTACGGCGCCATGCTGGCGGGAGTGAGTTTTGTGCTGATGGGAGCCGGGATTCCGATGCGGATTCCCGGCGTGCTGGACCGTTTGGCCCGCCACGAGGCGGCCACCTACCCGTTGCGGGTCGCCGGAGCGGCGGAGGAAGGCGCGACGATGGAGTTCGACCCGAGATCCATCGTGCCGGCGCCGTCCCGGCCGCTGGAGCGGCCCCGATTCCTGGCGATTGTCTCGTCCAACGCGCTGGCGGCCACGCTGGCCAGGAAGGCCAACGGGCGGGTGGACGGGTTCATTCTCGAGGGTCCGACCGCGGGGGGGCACAACGCTCCGCCGCGCGGGCAACTCCGTTTGAACGCGGCCGGCGAGCCGGTCTACGGGGAACGCGATCGCGTGAACCTGGCGAGTCTGCGCGTGCTTGGGCTGCCGTTCTGGCTGGCGGGCGGCTACGGTTCGCCGCGCGGGCTGCGCACGGCTCTGGAGGAGGGCGCCGCGGGAGTGCAGGTGGGCACCGCTTTCGCTTTCTGCGAGGAGTCGGGAATGTGCGAGGCCTACAAGCGGGCGCTGATCGGAAAGGCGGCCAACGGGTCGATCCGCGTGTTCACCGATGCACTGGCCTCGCCGGCGGGCTTTCCCTTCAAGGTCGCTTCCCTGGAGGGCACGATCTCGGAGGAGGACGTGTTCGCCGCACGGCCGCGCGTCTGCGACCTGGGCTACTTGCGCGAGGCGTACCGCACCGCGGAGGGTACGGTGGCCTTTCGGTGTCCGGGCGAGCCGGTGGCGGCTTACGTGGCAAAGGGGGGCAAGCCGCCGGAGACCACGCGGAGGAAGTGTATCTGCAACGCCCTGCTGGCGGCCGTGGGCCATCCGCAGGTGCGCGGTTCCTACGTGGAGCCTGCCATTATCACGGCCGGCGACGAACTGGCGGGAATCGGCCGGTTTCTGGCTCCGGGGCGCCCCTGCTATCGGGCGGCGGATGTCATTTCGCACCTGCTTGCCGGTGCCGAGCCACCGGCGGGAACCCGGGAGGGAGCATGAAGAACGACGCGGTGGCGCTTGAGGCGCCATTCACCGCCGGTGGAGTGTTCGAACAGATTCGCAAGCGCGACGGCCGGCTGGCCGCCTTCGACAGCCGGAAGATCACGAAAGCCATCTTGAGCGCGGGAACGGCCACGGGCGAGTTCGGCGAGGGAGCCGCGGAGCGGTTGACCCTGCGGGTGCTGGCCGTGGCGCAAGCTACTCCGGGCATGGATACGCCCACCGTCGAGCAGATCCAGGACATAGTCGAGGAGGTCCTGCTGGCTTCGCCGTTCAAGAAGACCGCGAAGGCGTACCTGATCTATCGCGACCAGCACGCGCGCATGCGGGAAATCGCCGGGCAAGCCGATATCGACCGCATCGACCAGTATCTGCGGCGTCTGGACTGGAAGGTCAGCGAGAACAGTAACATGGGTTACTCGCTTCAGGGGTTGAATAACTATATCGCCAGCCGCGTGAGCGAGGTTTACTGGCTGAACAAGATCCACAGCGCGGAGGTGCGGGAAGCCCACCTGGCCGGCGACCTGCACCTGCACGATCTGGGGTTGCTGTCGGTGTACTGCGTGGGGTGGGACCTGGCCGACCTGCTTCGGTCGGGATTCCGCGGCGCTCCGGGCAAAGCCGAAAGCCGGCCGGCGCGGCACTTCCGTTCCGCGCTGGGGCAGATCGTAAACTTTTTCTACACCCTGCAAGGGGAAGCCGCGGGCGCGCAGGCGTTTTCCAACTTCGACACGCTGCTGGCGCCCTTCGTCCGCGCCGACCGGCTGAGCTACGCGGAGGTGAAGCAGGCGATCCAGGAGTTCGTCTTCAATCTCAACGTGCCGACGCGGGTGGGATTCCAGACGCCGTTCACCAACGTCAGCATGGATCTCCAGCCGCCGCGCGCGCTGGCCGAGGTTCCGGCGATTGTGGGCGGGGAGGCGACGGCCACCTGCTACGGCGAGTACGGCGAAGAAATGAAGGCGCTGAACCGGGCCTTTCTCGAAGTGCTGGCGGAAGGAGACGCGCGCGGGCGGGTGTTTACGTTTCCCATACCGACTTACAGCATCACCAGCGACTTCCCCTGGGACGATCCCGGCCTGGAGCCGCTGTGGGCGGTCACGGCGAAATACGGAATTCCCTACTTCGCCAACTTCGTGAACTCGGCGATGTCTCCCGACGAGGCGCGCTCGATGTGCTGCCGCCTGCGGCTGGACATACGCGAGCTGGCGCGGCGCGGGGGCGGGCTGTTCGGCGCCAGCCCGCTGACGGGGTCCATCGGCGTGGCGACCATCAACATGCCGCGGCTGGGATACCTGGCGAAGAGCGAAGAGGAGTTCTTCCGGCGCCTCGACCGGCTGATGACGATCGCCCGCACCAGCCTGGAGACCAAGCGCAAGGCGCTGGAGCAGTACACGGCGCAGGAGTTGTACCCGTACACGCGGTTCTATCTGCGGGATGTCCAGACGCGGTTTGGCCGGTATTGGGAGAACCACTTCTCCACCATCGGCCTGGTGGGCATGAACGAAGCCTGCGTAAACCTTCTCGGGGGCAACATCGGAAGCGAGCCGGGGCGCGCCTTCGCCTTGCGGGTGCTGGACCACATGCGCAGCCGCCTGGTGGAGTTCCAGCAGGAGACCGGCCACCTCTATAACCTGGAAGCCACGCCCGCCGAGGGAGCCAGCTACCGCCTGGCGCGGCTGGACCGCGATCGCCATCCCGGCATCGTGACGGCCAACAACGGCGCCGGAGAACCGTTCTACTCGAATTCCACGCAGCTTCCGGTGAACTACACCGGCGACGTGTTCGAAGCCCTGGACCTGCAAGACGAGTTGCAGTCGCGCTACACCGGGGGGACGGTTCACCACGTGTTTCTGGGCGAGGCGGCGCCGGACGCGGGGGCCGTGAAGCGTTTTGTGCGCAAGGTCTGCGAGCGATACCGGCTGCCCTATTTCACGCTGACGCCTTCCTTTTCGGTCTGCCCGGAGCACGGCTATCTGCCCGGGGAGCAGCCGCGCTGCCCGAAGTGCGGGGCGGAGGCGGAGGTGTATTCGCGCGTGGTGGGCTACCTGCGTCCGGTAAAGCAATGGAACGCCGGCAAGCGGGCGGAGTTCGCCCTGCGCACCCGCTACCGGATCGAAGGCCAGGTGTGAAGATCGGAGGGTATCAGCCGTGCAGTCTGTGCGATTACCCCGGGCAGGTCTCCGCCGTGGTGTTCACGCAGGGATGCAACTTCCGGTGCCCGTTCTGCCACAACGCGGCGCTGCTGCCGCGGGCGGCGCCGGCCGGGCGGCTGCTGTCCGGGGACTGGGTCAGGGAACAACTGGGCCGGCGGCGCGGACAGCTTGACGCGGTGGTGGTCAGCGGAGGCGAACCGACGCTGCAAGGCGGCCTGGCGGAGTTTCTGCGCGCCCTCCGCCGGATGGGGTTTCGGATCAAGCTCGACACCAACGGCAGCCGTCCGGAGGTGCTGCGCCGCCTGATTACCGCCGGGCTGGTGGACTACATCGCGATGGATCTGAAGGCGCCCTGGCACAAGTACGAAAGTCTGGCCGGCGTCGCGGCCGACACCAGGTCCCTCCGCCGGAGCGTCGAGCTGATCGCGGGCAGCGGGATCGCGCACGAGTTCCGCACCACGGCGGTCCCGGCGCTGCTGGGCGAGGAAGACCTCGCCGAGACGCGGGCGCAGGCGCCTGCCGCATCGCCGTATCGCGTCCAAGGGTACCGCGCGGCGCCCGCCCGTGATATTCTGCGGACTGGCAATCCTTCTACAGCTTAGGAAAGAGAGGACGGAAACAAAGTGAAAGTCGGATGCTTCACCGCGCTGCTGGCGCAATTCTCGCTCGACCAGGTGATCGAGAAGCTCAAGACCCTCGGAATCAGCACCGTCGAACTGGGCACGGGGAACTACCCCGGCGACCCGCATTGCAAGCTGGACCTGCTCAACGACAAGAAAGCGCTGAAGGAGTTCAAGCAGAAACTGGACGACAACGGTTTCACCATCAGCGCGTTGAGTTGCCACGGCGAGCCGCTGCACCCGAATCCGGACATCCGGGAGGCCAACCAGGAAGTGCAGCGCAAGACCATTCTGCTGGCCGAGAAACTGGGCGTCCCGGTGGTCATCGACTTCTCCGGCTGCCCCGGAGACAGCGAAGGCGCCAAGTACCCGAACTGGGTGACCTCTCCCTGGCCGCCGCACTACCAGGAACTGCTGAAGTGGCAGTGGGAGAAGGTGGCCATTCCGTTCTGGTCCAAACGGACCCAGTTTGCCGCCGACCACGGCGTGAAGATC
>CAYOTD010000184.1:0-8659 GCA_964406685.1 uncultured Solibacteraceae bacterium
GGCCTTGTCGAGCGGCACCACCGCACCTTCGTCCTCGCCGCCCACGCCGTCCTCGACGCCCTTGACCGCTTCCAGTTCGCCTTCCACTGCCACGCCGTGCTGATGCGCCTGCCCGACCACTTCGCGGGTCTGCGCCAGGTTCTCTTCGTAGGTGAGCTTCGAGGCGTCGAACAGCACCGAGTTCCAGCCGGCGGCGATGCACTCGTCGATGACCTTACGGTCGGGGCAGTGATCCAGGTGGAGAGTGGCCGGCACCGGCACGTGACTGGCCATCTCGGCGAACATTATTTGGAGAAGCTTGGCGCCGATCACCTTGACGGTCTTCACCGAAACCTGCACGATAACGGGCGACTTGGTTTCGGCCGCCGCGGCCAGCACGGCGTCCATCGTTACCCAATCGACAATGTTGAACGCGCCCACGCCGTACCGCTTGTCGAAGGCGTCGCGCAGAATCCGCTGCATGGGAACTACAGGCATCAGCGTCCCTCCCTTGTCAGGTAGATCTGTCCGAGCATCGCCGCGCCCACCAGCGAACTCTGGTCCTGATACTCGTACTCGAAGTCGCCGGTCCAACGGCGCTTGGCGTCGATGTAGCCCCGGATCTTCGCGCCGCCACCGGTGGTATGCACCTTGCGCGCCAGCGGCGCCACCTCGCCCACCTCCTTGAGATGCTCGCCGTGGTAGAGCGCATTGCCGCGGATTAGCGCCATGAGCATATCGTCGCGCGTGGTCTCCAGCGTGACGCCCGTGAAGGCGGCTTTCAGCGGCTCGATCGAATAGCGGCTGCCGGCCAGAAAGGGCGAATAGCCGGGCAGCGCGGCCTCGCGCCGGTCCGGGTCGGTGAAGAACTCCTCCAGGACGCGCGGGACGTACTCGTCGTAGAAGCTCTGCTCTCTCATGCCGGCGCAAAACACACCGTGAAACCACTCCAGCGCCTTGCCGCCGGTGTTCAGCACGAAGAAGGTCACCCAGCGCTGGGGCACGACGTGGCAGCGGATGTTGAAGTTAGGCGAGGCCACCGGGTGGTCGAGGCAGACGTAGGTGATCTCGCAAGTGCCGCAGACGTTACTGATCTCGCCGGGTTTCTGCATACCGCCCGAAAGGGCCGCCAGTACAGCGTCATTGCCGCCGGCTACCACGGCGCAGTCGCGCGGCAGGCCCAATTCCTCGGCAACAGCGGCGCGGATCGTGCCAGCTCTGGTGTAGGAATGCATCAGGGGCGGCAGCAACTCCGGCTGAATCCCGGCCGCGCGGAGCACGTCTTCGTTCCAGGTCAGATCGTGACGCGCGGTGTTGTAGAGACCGGTGATGGAAACGGTCGAGGGATCGATAGCCCAGTTGCCCGTCAGCCGCTTCACCATGTAGGTATTCGTGTGGCCGAACTTGGCCGCCGCGCGCCACACCTCCGGCTGGTTGTCGCGGATCCACAGGATGGAAGCGAGCGAGGACCCGCCGCTCACCGGCAGATTGCAGGTCTCGCGCAGGAACTTGTCCTCGCCCACGCGCTGGCGAATCCAGCGTGCCTGCGCCGAGGAGCGGCCGTCGAAGAACAGGATGGCCGGGCCGAGAGCCGCGCCGTCCGCATCCATGGGCGTCAGGCCCGGCGTGGTGACCGAGCAGGCGATAACGCCCACGTCCCTGAACCGCTCGCCGCCCTCGCGGCAGGCGTGTGCGAACGCGCTCCACCACTGTTCGGGATGAATGTCGGCCTTGCCGCCGTCGTACACGTGGACGTCGTAGCGGCGCGAGGTCTCCCAGCGCAGCGTCAGGTCACGCGAGTAGACGCCCAGTTTCAGCGCGGTTGTGCCGACGTCCACCGCCAGTATGTCGCGGTTCACGCGATCATCCCTTCCTCGATCAACACGCGGCGCAGGCCCTCGAACTGCTCCGGCGTCAATGGCAACAGCGGACGGCGCGGGATGCCCGCCCGGAAACCGCCCAACTCCATCGCGGCCTTGACTCCCGCCACGCCGTAGGCGCCCGAGATCGCCTTGTTGACGCGCGTGACTTTCTCCTGCAACGGCACGCCGCGCGCTGTGTCGCGCGCGCGGCCGCACTCAAACAGATCGAGCGCGATGCGCGGGAACGAGTTTGCCAGCGATACCGTTCCGCCGATCGAGCCGCCCAGCATGGCCGGAAAGAAGAAGTTGGCCGACCCGGCCAACACGTGGAACGAGGCGCTCTCGTACGCCAGAAAGCCGTCGATCCCGCTCGATGCGCTGTCCTTCATCCCGACGATGTTGGGGTGCGCGGCCAGCCGTCCGGCCAGGGCCGGCGACAGCGTCACGCCGCAGAAGCCGGGAGCGTTGTAGAGCAACAGCGGCAGCGGCGACCGGTCGGCGAGCGTCGAGAAGTAGCGGTAGAGCACGTCGTCCGTCATCTGCTTGCGGAAATAGCCGGGCGAAAGCACAAGGCCAAAATCCGCGCCCCGATCGGCGGCCTGTTGCAGGAACCGCTCCGTGTCGCGCTGCGCGTCGTAAGTTGCCCCTGCCATCACCACCTGTCCCGCGCCCTTGTTCCGGACGATGGTCTCCAGGACCTGCAACTTCTCGTCTTCCGTCAGGCTGCGATTCTCGCCGTTCGAACCCAGCGCTAGGTGTCCGAGAACGCCGCTGGAGGAGTAGCGATCGAGATTGAACCGGAGCGCGTCGAAATCCACCTCTTCGTCAAGGGAAAACGGCGTCGAAATGGGGACGAAAACCCCGGCCAGCTTGCTCCGCAAAGTGTCGACGTCCACGGTTTGCCTCGCGTTAAGACTCACTCTAACAGAATGGAGGCCGTACTATAATCCGAGTCGTGGGAAGTGCGCGCGACTCTTACCTGGAACGGGCAATCGAGCTGGCGGTGCTCAATGTCCGAAACGGCGGAGGACCGTTTGCCGCTCTGGTGGTCAAGGACGGTGCGATCATCGGCGAAGGCGTCAACATGGTGATCCGGACTAACGATCCCACGGCGCACGCCGAGGTGGTTGCCATCCGCGCCGCCTGCCGCGAGCTGGGCCACCATCAACTGGATGGCTGTGATCTCTACTCGAGCTGCGAGCCGTGTCCCATGTGTCTCGGAGCCATCTACTGGGCCCGTCCCGCGCGTTTGTACTACGCCGCAACCGCCGATGATGCCGCCGGGGCGGGATTTGACGATTCCTACATCTATCGTCAGATCTCGACCCCGCACACCGGCCGGGCTATCCCCATGATCGTCGTGCCCGTGCCCGGCGCTCTGGCGCCGTTCGACGAATGGCGCGCGAAAGCCGACAGGAGGCCTTACTGAAGGGCCTCGTGCGCCCGCCTGTATGCCGGGATCGAATCGGCGTAACTTGGTAGTATGCTTCCCGCCATCCTGTTACTGGCAGGAATCCCCGACTGGGTTCCGGCGCGCTGGCGCTCATCGGATGTGAAGTCCCTGGATCTGATCGCCGAAACGCCCATCAACTGCCTGCTTTTGGAGCGAGACTCCTGGAAGCCCGACTTCCTCGCCGCCGCTGCGGCGCGCAGCATCGCCACGCTGGGAGTGATCCGGC
Source organism: uncultured Solibacteraceae bacterium (assembly GCA_964406685.1). Classification (GTDB taxonomy): domain Bacteria; phylum Acidobacteriota; class Terriglobia; order Bryobacterales; family Bryobacteraceae; genus JACQZT01. Next base: position 3,521 of record CAYOTD010000184.1, read on the forward strand.
CGGGCGATGCCGTTGGAAACACAACCGGTCTGGCCGGACTGGCGCTGGAAGGCCGTTTCGCCGCACCGCCTCCGGTGAAGCTCCCGTCGATCGAACTGGCTCCGCGGACCGCCATGCGGCTGGACGGTCCGGTAGCCGCAACGTTCCAGGGACTCTGGCCCGGCATCCACGTCGACAAAGATGGCGCCGCCAAGGCCGCCCCCACCGGCGCGGCCTGGGTTGATACCAACTCCGGTTTCCTGCGCTACCTGCGGGCCGCCACGAACGCGCCGTTGTGGATCGCCAACACGCCGCCCAAGACGGTCTTCCCGGTCGAACGGTACCTAACGGCCGTCGGCGACGCCGCCATGGTGGGCGCACGTTGGGTGGTGGCGCTGGACGAGGAGTTCGAACGGCGCCTGCTGGCCCGCGACGACAAGGCGCTGGCCGGCTGGCGGCGCATCGCCGCGCACTTGCGGTTCTACGAAGAGCACAAGGAGTGGCGCGAGATGGGGCCGCACGGCCAGCTTGCCGTGGTGCTCGACGCCTCGACCGGTGCGCTGCTGTCAGGCGGCATTCTGGACATGATTGGCGCCCGTCACATCCCGGTGCGGCCGGTGCCCGAAGCGCGTCTGTCGGATGAATCCGTCGCCGGCGCCAGGCTGGCGGTCAACGTGGTTGCCGAAACCCTCGCGCCGGAGAAGAAAGAGGTGATGCGGCGCTTCAATCGCGGCGGCGGTACGACGCTCACTCCGCCGCCCGGCTGGAAACCGCCGGCGCTCGATCCCAACCAGATCACCCTCGACCCTAAGGAGATCGAAAAACTCGAGACCGTCTTCAAAGACGCCAACTCCATGGTGGGCCGCCGCAACCTGGGCGCGCGCCTGTTCAACGTTTCCAGTATGTTGTCGTCGCTCACCGCCACCGGCGACGGCAAGCGCATCGTCCTTCACCTGGTGAACTACTCCGGCTATCCGGTGGAAGATATCACCGTGCGTCTGCTTGGGAGTCGCAAGCGCGCCCGCCTGCTCCAACCGGAATCTCCACCGAAGGAGTTGGTGCCGTACCCCATTGAAGAAGGCGTCGCCATCGAGATCGCTCGTGTGGCGACCGTGGCCGCGATCGAGATTGAATGATCTTTTCCCCTTGATGATCTAGGGAAATCGTGTCATACTTCCCCTAGACGATCATGGGAAAGACCGGCAAGCCCAACCTGCTCCAAGGCACCCTGGATCTGCTGATCCTTCACGCGCTCGCGCGCGGGCCGATGCACGGCTACGCCATCGCGCAGACCATTCATCTGCTGTCGGACGAAGTGCTGAAGGTGGAGGAGGGCTCGCTCTACCCGGCGCTCTACCGGTTGGAGTTGGACGGCGCGATCGCGGCCAAGTGGGGCCTGTCGGAGAACAACCGCAAGGCCAAGTACTACGAGATCACCCGGCGTGGCCGGAACGCCCTGGCTGCGGAGGAGCAGACCTGGAGCCGCCTGTCCACGGCGATCCAGCGTGTGCTGGCGAGGTAGGTTGTGCATCGATTCATTCTGAAGCTGCGGCGCCGCCGGACACTCCAGCGGGATCTGGAAGCCGAGATCGCTTTCCATCGCGAGATGGCGGTCGCCGGCGGCAACCCCCTCCCCATCGGCAACGGCGCGGCAATCCGGGAAGAAGCGCTTGATCTGTGGCGCTTCACGTTCCTGGAGAACCTGTGGCGCGATGTCGTGCACGGGGTACGGGGCCTGCTCCGGAACCCGGCTCTTGTGGTGAGCGCGATGCTATCGCTGGGTTTGGGCATCGGCGTGAACGCTGCCCTGTTTTCCCTCGGTGTCGAGTTCCTGTTCAGCCGGCCGTCGGTGGCCGACGCCGGTTCCCTGGTATCGGTGCGTGTCGGCGGCAACAGCCACGCCAAGCACCAGGTGGTGGAATTCATCCGCGTCTCCGGCCTGTTTGCGGATGTTGCCGGCGAGGACATGGAGAACTTCGTCAACTGGAACGACGGCGCCGAGACGCGGCGCGTGTTCGCCGTCTTCACCTCGGAGAACTACTTCACCATGCTCGGTATTCCCATGGCCTACGGCCGGGGCATTCTGCCGGACGACCCCAACGAGGTGGCGGTGGTGAGCCACCGGTTCTGGGTCAGGCATTTCAACGGCGACCCCGCCGTCGTGGGCCGCGCCATCAACCTCGACGGACGCCTGTGTACCGTGGTGGGCGTTCTGCCCGCGGCGCATCGTGCTCTCACCGGTTTCGGTTTCTCGCCCGACCTTTACCTGCCGCGCTATCTCGAAGAAACCCAGTTCGAGATGTATGCCCGCCTCAAGCCCGGCATGCCGGTCGTCGCGGCCCGCGCCGGCCTCGCCACAGTCGCGCAGCGGTTGGACGAGGTGTTCCCCGAGCGCTTCTGGAAGCACGCCAACGATCTCAAGGTGTCGCCCGTCGCCGGCTTCGGCCGCCTGCGGTACGAAGGAAAGCTGCGCGCGGTCGGCCTGTTCTTTCTGTTGCTGCTAGCGGTGGTCGGTCTGGTCTTGTTGATCGCCTGCATGAACGTCGCCAGCCTGCTGCTGGCGCGCGCCGCCGCGCGCCGCCGGGAGATGGCCATCCGCCTGGCGCTTGGCCCCGGCCGCGGCCGTCTGCTCCAGCAACTGCTGGTGGAAAGCCTGCTGCTCGCCCTGGCCGGCACCGGAGTCGGCCTGCTGCTGGCCCATATCACGGCCTCCGCGCTGGCGCGAATCCAGCTACCGCTACCGATTCCGATTCGTCTCCAGATCGAGCCCGACTGGCGTGTCGTCCTGTATGCCGCCTTCCTGGCGGTGGTGGCGACCCTGGCCAGTGGCCTGCTGCCGGCGTTCCGGTCGCTGAGAGACACAATCGCGCCGGATATTCACCGGGAGCCGCGAATGCGCCTGCGCCGCGTGCTGGTAGCCGTGCAGGTGGCCATCTCGGTGGTGGTGCTCGCCGCGGGTTTCCTGTTCCTGCGCAACCTGTTCGAGTCGCACGGAATCAGTCCCGGGTTTGATGTGCGTCGCACACTGCGGGCCGACGTCCACCTGCCGCCGGCCGAGTACCACGCCGCCGCGCGCAAGGCCGTTTTTGTCGAGCAGGGCCTGCGCGAACTGGAAGCGATTCCTGGTATCGAGGCCGCCGCCGCCGCGCGGATCGTCCCTTTCACGGATTCCACCCGCATGGGCACGCGCCTCACCTTCCCCGACACGGGCGAAGAGGTGAGCGCCCGCTTCCACTGGAACGCGGTCACGCCCGCCTGGTTCCGGGCAATGGACATCCCGATGCTCCAGGGCCGTTCCTTTGAGCCCTCGGATCGCAGCGGGGAGCGGGTGGTCATCGTGAACCGCCTCTTCGTCGAGCGCTTTCTGGGCAAGCGCCGGGCGGTCGGCTGCGTCTTCCTGTGGGGCGTCGAGGGCCGGAGCCCGTACCGCATCGTCGGCGTGGTCGAAGGCACCAAGGTCATGACCATTGGCGAAGAGCCTCAACCGCAGCTCTACCAGCCCCTGGCCCAGACCGGCTTTGAGACTCGCATCCAGTTCGTGCTGCGCTCAACCACGCCTCCGGCGGCCCAGCTCGATCCGGTGCGGCGGGCGTTGCGCCGCCTCGAGCCCGCCGCCGGCGCTGAGGTGTCCACGATGTACTCCAGCATCGGACTGGCGTATCTGCCCAGCCAGATCGGAGCGATCTTCCTTGGATCCGTCGGCAGCTTAGGCCTACTGCTCACCGCCGTCGGACTCTACGGAGTGATGGTCTACTCGGTGGCGCGCCGCACGCGCGAGATCGGCGTTCGCATGGCGATCGGAGCCAGTCGCGGCCAGATCACGCGCATGGTCCTGCTGGACGCCGCGAAGCTCATCGCTGCCGGATCGGCCATCGGCTTGTTCATCGCCGTGTTTGTCACCCGGCCGCTGGCCACGTTCCTGGTCCCCGGCCTGGAACCGTCCGACCCGCTGAGCTTCTTGGCGGTGCTGGTGGTTCTGCTGGCGACCGGTCTGGTTGCTTCCTGGGGGCCGGCGCGCCGCGCCATAGCGATCGATCCGGCCACCTCTCTGCGTTGGGAGTAGGAGCGCCGCTCTCCGGCGTGCCACCCTTCCTCAAGGCGTGTTACCATGCGAAGGAAGCAATAGCACGCTTCCTTGAATCGTATGCGCCATCTCTTATTCCTGCTCGCACTCACGTCCCTGTTGGGGCAGACCACCTCGGAGGAGGCCCGCCGGAAGGACCAGACCAAACCGCCGCCGGAAGAGAACTCGCCCTTCTTCCTCAAGCAGAGCATCACGGTCACCGCCACTCGAAGCGAGATCCAGACCCAGGACGCGCCGGTTTCCGTGTCGACCGTGACGGACGAGGAGATCGCGGCCCGGCGGCCGCAACTGATCGACCAGGCCCTGAACACGGCGCCGGGACTGTACGCCTTCCGGGGCAAGGGCGCGCAGGACACCAACGCCGGCGTGGGCATGCGCGGCTTCGCCGGGCGCGGCTCGCTCCAGTCGCGGACCCTGGTCCTGCTGGACGGCCAGCCGATAAACGACTCCTACACGGGCCAAGTGAACTGGACGACGGTCTTGATCGAAGAGGTCGAGCGGGTGGAAGTCGTGCGCGGGAGCTTCTCGTCGCTTTACGGCGGCAACGCCATGGGCGGAGTGATCAACGTGTTGACCAAGCCGGTGATGAAGCGCCAGGCGGAAATCTACGGGCAGTACGGGAACCAGGCCACCCAGCGCTATGGCGCGCGCGTCGCGGACCGCTTCCGGGACCGTCTGGGCGCAAGCCTGAGCTATGACCGCCTTCAGTCAGGCGGTTACCCCTCGCAATACGTGATGAGCGCGGGAACGTCCGGCTCCGGTGGAACGCCGGTGAGCGGAGCGCAGCCGATGCTGACAACTTCGGGCACGCAGACATTCCTGATCGGCAAGGGCGGCGACAACTGGTGGAACCAGCACAGCGTGCGGGCGCGGGGGGATTACGCCTTCAGCAGGCGGACCGTGCTGCATGTTCAGTATCAACGGCAATGGTCGGGCTACGGCTACGACCAGGGCATCAGCCTGCTGCGAACGGCAGACGGTACGCCTCTGGAATCCGGCACCGCGTCGATCCAGTGGAACGGAGCGCCGAGGCGGTTCAGCCTGACGCCGAGTCTGTTCGTTCCCGGCGACGGTCA
>CAYOTD010000185.1:0-8654 GCA_964406685.1 uncultured Solibacteraceae bacterium
ATGCGGCGCCGGAGTGACCGCCGGCACGTTCGCGACACACCCGGCGGTCGCCCGCATCGTGATCTGCGAAATCGAGCCGCGCATTCCGCCCGCCGTGGCGCGGCATTTCCGCCGCGAGAATCACGGCGTGATCACCGATCCGCGCACCAACCTGGTCTACGACGACGCGCGCCACTACGTCTTCACCACGCGCGAAACCTTCGACGTGATCACCTCCGATCCCATCCATCCCTGGGTGAAGGGCGCGGCGACCCTTTACACGAAGGAGTACTTCGAACTCTGCCGGCGGCGGCTGAATCCCGGCGGCGTCATCACCCAGTGGGTTCCGCTCTACCAGAGCACCGCCGAGGCGGTGCGGAGCGAGTTGGCCACCTTCTTTGAGGTCTTTCCGGAAGGCGTCATCTGGGGCAACGACACGATCCTGGCGGAAGGCTACGACGTCGTGCTGATGGCCCAGGTGGGCGGCAGCCGCATTGACGTCGACGCGCTGCAAGAGCGCCTGAACCGCCCGGATCACGCGGCGGTGGCGCGGTCGCTACGCGACGTCGGCTTCCGCACCGCCATCGGCCTGCTGGCGACCTACGCAGGCCGCGGCGCCGACCTGCGCGAGTGGCTGCAATTCGCGCCCATTAACCTGGACCGCAATCTCCGCCTGCAATACCTGGCGGGAATGGGAGTCAACATCCAGCGGGCGACCTCGCTCTACCTGGAAATCCTGCGCTATCGCCGGTACCCACACGGCCTTTTCGTGACATCGGAAGCGAGCCGTGAGAACCTGCGTAGAGCGCTCCGCCTGCCTTGAGCGGGTCCCGGCGCGCTACCATCTGATGTGCAATGCAGATCGCGGCGCAGCGCAAAGCGGAATCGGTCTGGTGGCTGGTTGTTGTCCTGCTGATCCTGATCGCCGCGGCAAGGCTGTTTCCCACGTACACGATCTTCGACCAGACCATCGACGAGCCGTTCCACGTGGCCTGCGGCATGCAGTGGCTCGACCAGGGAGAGTACACGATCGAACTCCAGCATCCCCCGCTGGCCCGCGTGATGACGGCGTTGGGCCCGTATCTGCGCGGGGCGCGATCGCACTCGCTCCCGAATCCGATTCACGAAGGCAACGCGATCTTCCACACCAACGGCGAATACCGGCAGAATCTGCGGGCAGCCCGCCTGGCCGGGTTGCCATTCCTGGCGTTGTCGGCGGTGGTCGTCTACCTGTGGGGGCGGCGCTGGTTCACGCGCGGCGCCGGAGTGTGCGCCGTGCTGCTGTTCCTGAGCCTTCCGCCGATCCTGGGTCACGCGGGCCTGGCGACCCTGGACATGGCGTGCGCCGCCACTGTCCTGGTCTCGCTCTACACCTTCCTGCTGTGGGTGGAGGAACCCGGCTGGGGGCGGGCTGCGTGGATGGGCGCCGGTGCGGGTCTGGCCTTGTCCAGCAAGTTCTCCAGTTTCCTCTTCCTGCCGGCGTGCCTGGCCGTGACCGTGCTGTACCTGGTCTTCGCCCGGCGAAGACGGCCCGCAGTCTCCCGGCGCCGGCTGGCGCAGGCCTTGGCCGGCCTGTGCGTCGCGCTGCTGATGACCTGGGCCGCGTACCGGTTCAGCCTGGCGCCCCACTCCGGCAGCCGGGGCGAACATCCGGTGGCGGACTGGTTGTTGGGCCGGCATCCGGCGCTGCGGTCGCTGGCGGCGGGAATGAGCGAAGTCCCGCTCCCGCTGACGCAGATCGCCCGCGGGCTGGAAGCGGTCGCCCATCACAACAACGAGGGCCACGACAGCTTCCTGCTGGGCGAGTACCGGAGGTTCGGCTGGTGGTACTTCTTCCCTGTCGTACTGGGGGTCAAGACGCCACTGGGCTTTCTCGTTCTGGCGCTGGCGGGATTGACGGCGGGGCTGATCGGCCTCAGGGGCGCGCCCTGGCAGCGTTCGCTGACCATTCTGTTTCCGCTGGCCATTCTTGCCGTGTCGATGCCGAGCCGGATCAACCTGGGAGTGCGTCACATCCTGCCGGTCTACCCGTTCCTCGCCCTGGCGGCGGGCCACGCGGTGGCGACCTTCTGCAACCGGCCTCGCCGCATCTGGCTTCGCGCGGCTCCGCTGGCGCTCGCCGCCCTCGCCCTGACCGAGTCGGCCGCGGCGCACCCCGACTACCTGGCGTATTTCAATCCGCTGGCCGGAAGCGAGCCCGCCAACGTCCTCTGCGAGTCCGACCTGGACTGGGGCCAGGACCTGCATCGGTTGAGCGACCGGTTGCGGGCCCTGGGCATCCGGCGCCTCAGCCTGCGGATCTTCAGCACGGCGGCGATGGAGAAGGCGGGTCTGCCGCCCTCCGAGTATCTCTCGGCCAACGATCGCCCGCGCGGCTGGGTCGCGGTGAGCGCGCGGACGCCCTACCTGGAATGCGCCCAGAGCGGGGCGTTCTGCTGGTTGCGGTCGCTCCAACCGGTCGAGCGCATCGGCAAGTCGATCTATCTGTACTACATTCTTGAGTGATACCTTCGATTGGAAAGGATGCGTATGACACGACGAAGTTTTGCCACAGCCGGCATGACGGCTGCCAGTTACTCGCGGATTCTCGGCGCCGCCGACCGCGTTCGCATGGGCTATGTGGGCCTCGGAAACCGCGGCGACCAGGTGCATGCCGGCTTCCTGGAGTGGGCCGACAGTCAGACCGTGGCGATCTGCGATCTGCGCGACGACTACATGGATCTGGCCGCGCGCAAGTCGCGCGGCACGCCGGCCCGTTACAAGGATTACCGCCGGCTGCTCGACGACAAGAACGTGGACGCGGTGGTCATCGCCACCCCCGACCATTGGCATGCGCTGATGATGATCGACGCCTGCAACGCCGGCAAAGACGTCTATGTCGAGAAGCCCCTTTCCCTCACCGTCGTCGAGGGCCGCAAGATGGTGGAGGCGGCTGAGCGCACCAAACGCGTTGTCCAGGTCGGCACGCAGCGGCGCTCCGCCAAAGTCATCCAGGAAGCGGTGGCGTACGTGCGCTCGGGCGAGCTCGGCCAGGTGACGGTGGCGCGCGCCTACGAGATCAGCCATGAGTGGCCCTCCGGCATCGGCAACCCGCCCAACCAGGCGCCGCCCAGCGAGGAGGAATGGGAGCGGTGGCTGGGCCCCGCGCCGAAAGTGCCGTACAACCCCAACCGCGCTTACTATCTGTTCCGCTATTTCTACGACTACTCCGGCGGCCAGATTACCAACATGGGAGTGCACATGATCGACACCCTGCGCTGGTGCCTGAACCTGGATTCTCCCCGCAAGGTCACGGCGCTAGGCGGCCGCTATCTGATCAAGGACAACCGCGAGATTCCCGACACCATGGAAGCCCTGTGGGAATACGACGGCCCCACCATGATCGGCTTCATGCAGGTCAACGGAAACGGCTCGGGCGGAAACCTAAAAGGCAGCGAGATGGAGCTGCGAGGGACCAAGGGCACGATGTTTATCACCCCGGGGGGATGGGAGGTCGTCCCGGAGCGGATCAACGAGTTGCCGCGCGGAGTCAATAACCCAATCGACCGCACCGTGCAGGTGCGCCGCAACGTGCGCAAGACCGTGATCGAGCCGAAACTGGTGAAAGGTAGCGTGTGGGCGGACGCCCCCCATGCCCGCAACTTCCTGGATTGCGTCAAGAGCCGGGGCAAGTGCAACGCCGACATTCTGACTGGCCACCTGTCCACTTCGGCAACCCTGATCGCTAACATCGCACTCAAGACCGAGAACATGCTCAAATGGGATGCCCGGACGGAGAAGTTCACCAACCACCCGGAGGCCAACCGGTACCTGCACTACCACTACCGCGCGCCGTACAAACTCGGATAGGCGCAACCCCGTTCCCTTACGACGTGGGGTCAGCCCCCCGGGGCTGCCGCCGGGCTTCGTCCCGGCGCTCGCTATTGTTTCTCAAGAACGACCTTGGCGTCCCCTTCCCCCATGCCGCTGGAGAAGTGTTGATTGATCGTTAGGGTTTTTCCGTCTCCCGCCAGCGTCCACTTCGACACCACCGTGAAGTCGTTGTCCTGAAACTTCCCCTTGGTGTTGATGACGAGGACGTCGCCTTCCCATTTCAACGTGCTCGTGAACGGATTGCCGAACATCTGGTTGGTGCATTCCTTGCCGTCGGTGGTGTACTTGGCTTCCATCGTGAAATCGCCTTGTTCCCGCGACTGCTTGCTGACGACGGTGAGGTTCACGCCTTCGTGAGCGATCTTGTCCACGCGGCTGTTCGGCGGCGGCATCTGGCCGAAGTCGCTCTTGGACACATTCAACTTCCACTCCCCGGTGAAGTTCGGGGCCGCCAGCACCGGCAGCACCACTGCCAATGTCAGGACCGCCAATATCCCGAGTCGTCGGTTGCCAGTCACTCTTGTACCCTCCATTTCCTTTTTGTGAGAGATAGTATCAGATTCCCGCGGCTGAGAGGTTACTTACCCTCGAGCAGGTGCAGGCGCATGAACTCCAGGTAGACGTCCCAGTCCGACGGGATAGTCCCGTGGCCACCGGCATGCATCAGGTAGCCAAGGGTTCGCAGGATCGGCTTGCCCGCAGGCGGCCACTGATCGGTGCCGAGATCCTCCTTGCCCAGCAGCCGGTAAACCGGCCCGGCGGCGGCGGCGGCGAGGAACTCGCCCTTAGGATCCGACCACAGGTCCTTGTCGCCGGTTTGCAGCAGCAGCGGGCGCGGCGCCATCAGCGCCACCAACAGGTTCGCATCCACCGGAAACTCACTCACGCGGTCGCCGTATTGCGCGTAGTTGCCGCAGAACTGGTAGCCGTATCGCACGGCCATGTGCTTCAGCGTCTCGCCGTAGTTGCGCCGGGCGAGAGCGGCCCCGCCCTCGCCGCCGCAACTGGCGATCACCATGGCGAAGCGCGGGTCGCGCGCGCCCGCCCACAGCACGGTCTTCCCCAGGCGCGAGATGCCCGTGATGGCGACGCGCCTGGCATCCACACCCTTGTCCGTTTCCAGGTAGTCCAGGGCGCGGCTGAGCCCCCAAGCCCAGGCCCCGATGGCGCCCCATTCGTTCGGCGCCGGTTCCGTCTGGCCGGGCTTCAGGTACAGCGCGCGCACGCCGTACGGGACACCTCCCTGGAAATCCGGATCGATGTCCCCGTAGTAGACAGTGGCGACGCCGATGCCAGCAGCCAGAAAGGGAGCGACGTTCAACCGCCCGAAGTTCCTGCCGCGCGGGGCGGGAACCCGTTTCTTCTCGCGATTCCAGATCTCGCCCGGCCGGATGCCGGGGTCGTCCACAGAACTCGAGTTGGCCATGAAGCCGAGATTGAGTAGAACCGGAACGCGTTTGGACGCCCCGGCGGGCAGATAGAGAAGCAGGTCCATCTTCGGCCCGTTCCTGTCCTTGGAGAAGAAGACCGTGACCTGGCGGCGGATCGCCTTCCCGTCCAGGGCCGGCGTTCCTTTGTCAAAGACGTCGAAGCTCATTCCCGCGGGACGCCCCGGGCTGCGCCCGTACTGGTAATCCTCGAACAGGCGGACGATCTCGGGACGGCGCTTCGAAAACCACGTCTTCGCGTCGCGCACCGGTTTGCCGTTTGCCAGCACCAGCGGGTCCGGCAGGGTGTAGTTGCCAACGTGCGCCTCGTCGTAGTTGACGGGAATGCCGGCCACCACCGCGGGCGGAGCCTTGTCCTGCCCGGAGACCGCGCAACAGGAGAGCATGACCGCGCCACTCAGGAACCGGAAATGAATCGACATGGACATATCATATCCCCGTTGCGCAGATCGACCTTGACTCCCGCGAAGCGATGCTGTATGACGGCACAGTCATGGCGCACACCCGGCATTCACAATGTGAACCTATTGGCACGGCGGCGGCGTTGCTGCTGTTGCTGCCCCTCGCTCCGCTTCCGGCTCAGAAGCATCCGCTGGAAACCCTGATGGACGCCGCGCGCCAGCAGTCGCCAGCGCTCAAGGAACTGCTGCCGGCCAACATCCACGCCCTGAAGGAGCGCGGCGGAGCGGCGGTCTGGGGGCGGGATTTTCTGTTCGCCATCGAGATCGAGACGACGCCCACTATCTCGATTGACCGCCAGCCGCCGGTGCCGTTGACGCGCGTGCCGGACTCGAACCTGTGGTACCGGATGATGCGGCTTCGCGTCGGCGTGACGCACTCCTACGAGTTCTTTTCCAACGGCCAACCGATGAACCTGCTGTACGCCTACGACGTGGCCGGCTACAACATGGACTCCTACCCGCGCCCCGGTGTGCCGCGCGGAACCATGTCGGAGAGAAAGACCATGCCCAGTAAGGTCTACCCGAACATGACCGCGAACCACTGGGTCTATGCCTCTCCCGGAGTCGACCCCGCGCTCCCCTCGCCGGTGATGGTATGGCAGGACGGGGAGTCCATGACGGGGGCCAAGGACCTGGTCCGGATGCGGCTGGCGATCGTCGTCGAGAACCTGGTCGATCAGAAACTGATCCCGCCCATGATCCATGTGCTGGTCTCTCCCGGGACCACGCCAACCGGCCGCGGAGGTGCCCGCGCTTCGATGCGGAGCGAGCAGTATTACGACGTCTCCACCCGTTACGGACGGTATCTGCTGGAGGAGATCCTGCCCGAGGTGGAGAAGACCTACCGCCTGCGGCAGGATGCCTACTCGCGCGCCATCGGAGGGCTCTCCGCCGGAGGCATTTGCGCCTTCCACACCGCGTGGCGCTTTTCCGACCGGTTCAGCCGCGTCTACTCCCACGTCGGCGCCTTCACGGCTCCCGCGCGGGAGGCGGTCGAGGGCGGCGACGGACCCCACCTCTACCCGTTCAAAGTCCGCCGCGAGGCGCGCAAGAACCTGCGCGTGTGGCTTTCCAGCGGAACCTACGACTACGAGAACGAGTCGGGGAGCTTCCCTCTCCAGAACATCCAGTTGGCGAACTCGCTCAAGCTGCGCGGTTACGACTTTCATTTCCGTTTCGGAGAGGCGATGCACAGCGCCGGCCAGCCGTCGCTCGATCTTCCCGAAAGCCTGGCCTGGCTCTGGCGCGACTACGATCCCGCCAAGACTCACCAGGAATACGAGATGGAGGAAGCGGAAAAGGGCAAGCCGGTATTCCGCGTCCAGATCGCCAATCGCGACTCCTGGTGAGAGGGCCGCTTCCGTGCTACGGTGGGGCATGTTCGTTACCCGGCGATCCTTCGTCTCCACCTTCGCCGCCGCCCCGCTGCTGCCCGCCGCGCCGGCCCGCAAGCGCATCCTCATCCTCGGCGGCACCGGCTTCCTGGGACCCGCCACCGTGGCGGCCGCCTTGGCGCGCGGTCACGAACTGACCCTGTTCAACCGCGGCCGGACGCGCCCGGGCCTGTTCCCGAAGATCGAGACCTTGCTTGGCGACCGCGACCCCCAAAAGGGCGAAGGACTGAACGCGCTGCGCAACCGCAAGTGGGATGCCGTGATCGACAACTCCGGCTACTTCCCGCGCCTTGTCTCCGCTTCGGCTCAACTGCTCGCGCCCAACGCCGGGCAATACATCTTCATCTCCTCCATCTCGGCCTACGCCGACAACAGCCTCGAAGACCAGGACGAGGATGCGAGACTCGCCACTATTCCGGATCCCTCCGTGGAGACGATCACCGAGCAGACCTACGGCGCGTTGAAAGCCCTCTGCGAGAAAGCCTCCGCCGAAGCTTTCCCGGGCCGCGCGACCATCGTGCGCCCCGGCTACATCGTGGGCCCCGACGATCCCAGCGGCCGTTTCACTTACTGGCCGGTTCGCATCGACCGCGGCGGCGAGGTGCTGGTGCCCGGCGCGCCCTCCGATCCCGTCCAATTCATCGACGTGCGCGATCTGGGCGCGTGGCTCATCACTCTCATCGAAAGGGGGACCACGGGCACGTTCAACGCCGCCGGCCCCGGGAACCGCCTGGCCTGGGGCGACCTCCTTCAGGCCTGCCGAAAGGCCACCACCAACGCGCATTCCCTCACCTGGGTCCCTGGTGACTGGATCCGGCGCGAGGCCAACGAGGTCTTCCCCATCTGGGCGCCGTATTCGGGCGACACCCGCGGGTTCCACCTGTGGAAGAACACCCGCGCGGTCAAGGCCGGTTTGAAGTTCCGCCCTCACGCGCAGACGGTGGCCGACACCCTGCGCTGGTACAAGACCCAGGGCGAAGGCGGCCGGACGAAGCTGGCAGGACCCGCGCCGGAGAAGGAGGCGCAGTTGCTGGCCAGGTGGAAGGCGGGCGGGCGCTGAGTCCCCGGAGGCGCGCGCCTGTCCGGTTTCGGACATCGCGGGTCCCAGATCCGGCCAGTGGTATCATTCTGCCCGCGCGTTCTCAACGAGTTGCGATGGCACCCGGCCTGCCGCATCGTGGTCGGGTGACCTATGGGCACGTTCGGTCAGGATCTGCGCTACGCCCTCCGCGTTCTCTTTCAAAGCCGGGGCTTTGCGGCGATTGCGGTTCTCACCATCGGTGTCGGCATCGGCGCCAACACCACCGTGTTTAGCTGGATGCAGTCCCTGCTCCTGAACCCGGTGCCGGGGGCGGGGGAACCGGAGCGCATCGTGGCCGTGGAGAGCGTTGCGCCGAACGGCGACCCCTTGACCACCTCGTATCTGGACTATCGCGATTTCCGGGACAACCTGCGGTCCATCGAGTCCCTCAGCGTCGCCGGAATGGCGGCGCTGGCTG
>CAYOTD010000186.1:0-8635 GCA_964406685.1 uncultured Solibacteraceae bacterium
TGGCCAGCGCGGCCAGCGCCGCCAGCGTGGCGCCCACCACCTGCGACAGCATGTAGAGCCCGACATCGCCCGTCGGGAGCTTGCCGCGCATCCACACCGCCAGCGTCACCGCCGGGTTGTAGTGGCCGCCGGAGATGTGCCCCCCCATGTACACCATGATCATGAGCGCCGAGCCGATGGCCAGCGGCGCGAACTCGGATCCGGAAAGGACGGTCAGGCCGACGGTGAGCACCAGGAAGAAGGTGCCGATCGCCTCGGTGAGATAGCGTTTCATGGACCCTCCGGGACGGGGGTGGGGCGGTGGAGGGGCTCTTCCGACTCCACCTCCATCCACGTTGGCCGCGCCACTCCTCCCACGCCAGCCTCGCGGCGGGGACGCCGGCGCTCTCCGTGGTGGCGGCCCCGGCCGCGAATCCCGCGCGCGCGTGACGGGAAACCGCGCGCACGCGTGAGGCAGGGGGGGGGCGGGCGGAGGCATCGTAGCGTCGAGGACGGGCACCACCGCCGGAAGCCCGCCTCCGGAGCCTCAGGGCCCCGAAACCGGCAGGAGGAACGCCATGAGAAGCCCCAACCCCACGCTCGTGCTCGGCCTCGCAGGACTGCTCCTTGTGGGAGGCGCCTGTGCCGACCCCGTGACCGTCCGCGACGGGACCACGGCCTCGGAGCCGCCCCGGATCATGGACATCGTCGTGTACAACCACACCGGTGAGGGTCTCGAGCTGGCCCTCGTGTCCGACCGGGCCGCCGTCGAGCTCGGCCTCATGGCCTCGCGGCTGGAGGTCAGCTTCGAGGTGGACGTCCGCGAGCTGGGCGGAGCCGGCGTCGGCACGCTGGTCGCGACCGGCGGCGGGTCCTGGGTGATGCGCTCTGATCCCGTCTGGATCGAGGGCGGCACGGCCCTGGAGTTCACCGTCACGGCCGGCGGCATCGTGTGGAAGCGCGGCACGCCCGGGATCCGTTGAGGGCCTGGGACGCGAAGGGGGGCGGCCCGCGAGGCGGACCGCCCCCCTTCGGCGCTTGGGGAGGCCCGGGTGCCTGCCGTCTTCAGCGACCGGCTACGGGATGAGCGCCGCCGGCACCACCCCCGCCAGCGAGGAGGCCAGGAGCACGATGGCCTTGGTGGCCGGGAGCGCGCTGGCCCGGTCGGCCCACTCCGAGAGGGTGTGGTTCTCCCCGCCCACCCCGCGTCCCACGGCGATGGACGGGATCCCCCGGATCACCCCCATGTTGGCGTCGGTGGAGCCCGAGGGGTTGGTGCGGTCTCCCAGCCCCAGTTCGCCGTAGACGTCCACCGCGGTGAGCACCAGAGGATGCCGGGCCCGGTCGGCCAGCGCGTCCGCGGTGCCGCCGGCCGGGTTGCGCTGCTCCACCTCCTTGGACCAGCGAACGCGGTGCGCCTCGGCGGCGCGCGCGACACTCGCCTCGATCTCCGCGTCCAGGGAGTCGAGGAGCTGGGGGTTCACCGAGCGCAGGTCCATGGTGAACGACACGTCCTGGGGGATGGCATTGAAGACGAAGCCTCCCTCGACCATGCCCACGTTGTACACCGCGCCCCCCCGACCCTCGGGGACACGGATCTCGTAGATGGAGCGGACCGCGTCGGAGAGGGCGCGCACCGGATGGGGCTTGCCCGTGCTCGAGTTGGTGTGGGAGCCCTCGGCGTGGAACGTGTAGCGCGTCCAGTAGATGCCGAGGGCACCGTAGTTGATGGCGCCCACGGCGCCGTCCATGGCCACCAGCATGTCTGCGACCCCCTGGTTCTCCTCGAGCCAGTGGTTCATCCCCCGGAGCCCGATTTCCTCCTGGACCGTGGCGACGAAGACCAGATCGCCCCGGGTGCGCACCCCGGCCGCGTTCAGCGCCCGGATGGTGGCGAGCATGTTGGCGACCGAGGAGCTGTTGTCGAAGATCCCCGGGGCGCGCAGGATGCCTCCGTCGTGCTTCACCGTGACGTCCGTATCCTGGGGATGGACCGTGTCCATGTGGGCGGCGAACACGACCGTGCTCCCGCCTCCCGTGCCCCGCCGGATCCCGGTGACGTTCCCCATGCCGTCCACCGCGACCTCCAGGCCCGCCGCCTCCATCTGGGCCCGGACGTACTTCGCGCGTTCCTGCTCGAAGGTGGACTTGGCCGGGATCTCGGTGATGCGGATCCACTCGGCCACCTGCTCCTCGAAGTGGTCCTCGAGCCAGCGCACCGCATCCTGGACGGCCCGGTGGTCCCGGACCTGGGTGGTGTAGAGGCTACCGGATGCGGCCTGGGCGGCCAGCGGGGGGCCGCCGACGGGGAGCAGGGCGGCGAAGGCGGCGGCGAGCAGGAGCCGGGAGGAGGGGGGCATCGTCGTGCGGCGCGTCGGGGAGAACGGAGGAAGGGGTGCGCCACAACCTGCACCCGACCCGGCGCGTCCCGCCATCCCCGTACCGTTCCCGCCGTGGCCCGGGGTCGCGACGACGTCGGGTCGCCTATGCCCCTCTCAGCCCGGCCAGCAGCCCGCGGAGGTCGAGGGAGCCCGAGCGATCCTCGATCTGGCTGCGCACCCTCGGGTAGATGGTCTTCGCGTCGTCCTTGAAGCGCTCGAACAGCGCGACCAGGTCGTCGCGGCTCAGCCTGCGCCCCTGCGCGTAGTATCGGTCGGCGGTGTGGCCGAGAGCGTAGGTCGCCGAGAAGGTGAGCGCGGCGCCGGCGGCGACGCGTGTGGCGCCGCCCAGCAACCCGCCCAGCAGCCCCCGGGCCAGGCCGCCCGCGAGCCCCATGACGACGCCCTCCACGCCCTGCGCCGCGGCACCGAGTCCGAGCGTCGCGGCCAGGTCCTTCACCTGGCTCGCGTCGAGCCGCTGGCCGTGACGCTGTCCGATCCGGTAGACCATGCGGAGCTGGAGCGGCAGGACGGCGACATTCGCCAGCCGGTCGGGGAGGATCTCGAGCGCGCCGGTAAGGATGGCCTGTTGGAGGATGAAGTCGTCGAGGGGCCCGGCCGGCGGCGCGCCGATGTCGGTCTCGGCAGCGGGCTCGGGCTCGAGCCCGAGCGAGCGGCGCAGCTCCTCGAGGAACGCCTGCTCCGCGTCATTCGCTGGGCCGTCGGCGTTGCAGATGGCGAGCGCGCCGTCGTAGGCGGCGCGGCGGGCCTCGTCGTCGGAGAGCCTCCCGGCCAGGTCGGCGGCGCGGATCTGCCCGCCCATCACCTGCTCGGCGAGCCGGCTCACGTCCGGCGATCCCAGCTTGGCCACGACGGCGTCCACGGCGGCCTGCTCGGCGCTGTCGGTCCTGCCGTCGGCGCGGGCTGCGAGCATGGCGATGGCGATCAGGGGAGCGCGGTCGGCGGTGTCCATGGGCGATGTCCTCAGCGCCCCGGCCCGAGAAGCACCGCGTTCATGAAGAGGAGCTCGGTGGCCTCGGCGTAGGCGCGGTAGTTGGGGTCGGCGGTGAACCCCACCACGAACCCCCGGCCCTGGCGCTCGACCACCATCAGCGGCTTGTAGGCCAACTGCTTGCGGTTCTCCTCCCACAGGTAGCCGCCAGCCAGCAACTGGTCGGGACCCAGGAAGTAGGCCGCGTTGACGCCCTTGTCGAGCTTGATGGGCGTGAAGATCTCGCGCCCGTTGACCACGGCGTGAACCGTTTCCGGAGCGCCGGCCGTGATCCAATGGTCGGGATCGGTCTTGGCGCGTAGCAGCACGCCGGCCACGGCGTCGGGAAGTTGCTTTTCCGGCTCGATTTCTTTCAGAAGGTCTTCTTCCTTGGCAAGCAGCTTTCCGGCGACACGTGTATCGGCGGGCGTGGCGGGTGTCGTGGGCGCGGCGGGTGTCTCGGGACGTTTTGGCGTTTCTTTGGCGGACTCGGGCGGCTTGGCGAGGTTTTCCTGCTGGATCGACAGCAGCGCGTTGCGCGGATCGACCATGTAGCTGAGCGCGCCGCCGCCGATGCCGATGAGCGTGCCGCCGGCCATCACCCAGTCCTTCAGGCGCCGCGCCCCGTTGGGTCCCAGCGCCGCGGTATAGCCATCGCCGTAACCCGCCTCGGGCAGGATGATCACGTGGAAGCGGCTCAGGTCAGCCATGCCGAGCGACTGCGTGCGCACCACGGTTACCGGATAGTGATACTGCCGCTCCAGCACGTAGCGCGTGAAGCCCGCGGTCTGGGGCGAGACCGGGCGGTCCCAGGCGAGGGCGATCTCGGGCTTGCGCATCGTCGTCACATAGCGGCTGCCGAAGTTGACTCCGTCGTCCATCCAGCCGGTGTCGGTGGCGAAGATCTCGGCGCCGGTGGCGCGCGCCAGCCTGTCGAGCGTTTGCGCGAGGGTTGGCGGGTTCTCTTTCACCTTGAAGATGAGCGTGCCGCCGGGATAGGTACGCCCGTTCTGCGTGAACGGTTTGTCGCTGGAGTAGACGAGCAGGTTCTCACGTAGGGCGGCCGTCAGCAGCCGGCCGGCGGCCTGCGTCCCCCAGGGCGCGAGATACGCCAGCGACGCCGTGCCCACCACCTTGCCGGGGAGCGCTTCGCCCGCTTTGACGGGAGTGAAGCTGCCCTGCGCCGGCTCGTTCAGCGCCGCCGTCTCGACGTTGAACTGCAAGGGCAGCGACCAGGCGGTGACGTCGTAGATCTCATCCGGCAGCTTCTTCTTGCGCCGCCGCTCCTGCTCCTTGAGGAAGGAGCCTTCCATCGGGACATTGGTGTCGAACAGCGTGCGGATGAGCCGCTTGGAAGGTTGCGCCAGCGAAATGGCATAGCTGCCCGCCGGGAACTCCTTGCCGCCGGCCTTGAGGGGCGCCGCGGCACGCCGGACCTCAATGCCCTGCCCGGCCAGCAGCAGCGCCAGCTTGTCCACCGCCGAGGTGTCCCCTTTGCGCACCAGGATGTATTCCTTCACTGCTTCCTTCTGTCCTTCTTCGATGGCCGTCTGCCGGTAGCGCCAGAAGTTGGCCAGCAGCTTCTCGCGGTTGACCGCCGCCGTTTCGCAGGTGGAGACGGACGCGACGAAGTGCTGGCGCACGGTGTCGCGGAAGTGGAAGACGCGCTCGTCGTTGCGGCGCATGGCGAGGCCCCGCGCGGAGGCTTGCTCGTAAGTCATCGCCACCGCGCCGTAGTAGGCCGGCCAGCTCGCCCCGTACCCCGGATAGAAGGCGTCGAAGACCTCGCGGGTGAAGTAGCGGAAGCCGTACTTGTCGAACCATTTCGCGTTGTTCCTGCCGAACCAGTCGAGGGCCTCGCGCTGGTCTTTGGCCAGGTGCGGGTTGTAGGGGACGGCCTCGGGCGCGAAGTAGTAGGTCGAATCGGCGCCCATCTCGTGCAGGTCGGCGTAGACCAGCGGGTACCACTCGAGCAGCGCCTTGGCCTGGTTGCGGATTTCGGGCTGCGTGAAGGCGATCCAATCGCGGTTCATGTCGAACAGGTAGTGATTGGATCGCCCGCCCGGCCAGGGCTCGATGTGCTCGGCGGAGGCCGGGCTGGGGTCGGGCTCGATGCCCTCGGCCATCTCAAAGCCGTGGACAAAGCGGTCGCGGCCGTCGGGGTTCTGCGAGGGCACGATCATGACGAGCACGTTGGCCAGGATATTGTCGACCATCTTGTCGTTGCGCGCGGCCACCAGGTGATAGGCGGTCACCAGCGATGCATCGGGCGAAGAGATCTCGTTGCCGTGAACGCCGTAGCCCAACCAGATGACGGCTGGCAGCGAGGCGATGAGCTTCTTTGCCTCGGCCTCCTGGGTCTTGCGCGGGTCGGCGAGTCGCTGCATGCCGGCGCGGACCTCGTCCAGCCGCCGGAGGTTGGCCTCCGAGCCGACGGCTACGTAGATCAGCCGGCGCCCCTCGAACGTCTTGCCGTAGTCGAACACCTTGACGCGCCGGGGCGCGGCGGCCTGAAGGGCCTCCATGTACTTGACCAGGCCCGCGTGCCACGGGATGCGCTCGCCGGGGTCGTGCCCCAGGACCTTTTTGAAGGTGGGGATGGCCGGATCGTACTGCGCGCCGGGCCAGAACTCGAACTTCGCCTGCGCAAACAGCGCCGCCGAACAGAAAAGGATCGCCAGCAGGAGTCTCATGTGCCGCATAAGCTAATCAGGATAACCCGGCGGCGTGCGGCACGGAATTCGCCCCCCTTTGCTTCCGGGCCGCGCCCGCTGTACCTTAGATAGCAATACCCTCTAGATCGCATGCCGCTCCAGGGACGCTACGAGATTCGGGAGGTGATCGGCAAGGGCGGGATGGGTGTGGTCTATCGCGCCTGGGACCGCGTGATCCAGCGCGAGGTGGCTCTGAAGACCATCCGCGACTCGCCCAGCCGGGAGGCTCTCGACCTGTTCCGCAAGGAATGCGCCGTGCTGGCGCAGGTGAGCCACCCCAACATCATCGAAATCTTCGATCTGGGGGAGCTGGAGGCCGAAAGCGGCGGCGCCAAGCCGTACTTCGTCATGCCGCTGTTGAACGGCCAGACGCTGGACTGGGTCATCCGCCACCAAAGCGACCGCCTCACGGTGGACCGCGTGGTGGACATCGTCTGCCAGACCTGCCGGGGGTTGCAGGCGGCGCACGAAAAGGGCCTGATCCACCGCGACGTGAAACCCAGCAACATCTTCGTGCTGAACGACGACTCGGTGAAGATTATCGATTTCGGCGTGGCCCATATGGCCGACACCCGCTCCACCATCGGCCACAAGGGCACCTTGCTGTACATGTCCCCCGAGCAGTTGGAGATGAAGCCGCTGACGCCGCTGTCCGACCTGTTCGCGGTGGCCACTCTGTGTTACGAAGCCCTCACCGGACGGCGGCCGTTCGAGCGCCCCGGCCAGGGCGAGACCGTGCGGGCCATTCTGGCCGAAAGCGCGACGCCGGTCTCGCAACTGAACCCGGGAGTGAACTCCTCGGTCAGCCGCGTGATCCACAAGGCCATGGCCAAGCAGCCGCGGCACCGCTTCGCCAGCACGCGCGAGTTCGCCGACTCGCTCCAGAAGGCGTTGCGCAACGAGCCGCTGGAATTCCTGGACCCGTCCCGGCTGACCCCCCGCGTCGAGCGCGCCTCGCGCGCCTTCGAGCAGGGCGACCTGGCCTTCGCCAGCGAGATCCTCGGCGAGTTGGAGGCCGAGGGGTTCCAGTCCACCGATATCGCCACCCTGCGGAGCGAGATCGACCAGACCGTCCGCCGCCAGCGAGTAGACCAGTTGCTGAAGAGCGCGCGCACACGGTTCGCCGAGCAGGAGTACGCCCTGGCGCTGGAGAAGCTGGCCGAGATCACCCAACTTGACGCCGCCAACCAGGAGGCGGCGCAACTGCGCGCCACCATCGAAAAGCAGCAGATCGATCAGAAGGTCGCGGAGCTGTTCACCAGGGTCGACCAACACCTGGAAAGCCACGCCTGGGGGCCGGCGCGGCAGGCGCTGGAGCGGATTCTGGAGTTGAACCCGGAGGAAGCGCGGGCGCGCCAGTTGCTGGCGGATATGAACCGCCGGGAGGAGGATTTCAACCGCGCCCGGCAGGAGCAGCGCAGCCTCTACACCGAGGCGTTGACCCACTACCGGGCGGGCGAGCTGACCGGCGCGGCAGCGAAACTGGAGCGAATCCTGGAACTCAGCCGGCTCTTCCCGGACGCCGACCCGGAAACCGCCTCGCGCCTCCAGGGCTTCTTCGACCAGGTGTCGGCCGAACGGGCCTCGCTCGACGCGGCCATGACCGAGGCCGACTGGCGCCTGAAGGCGGGCGATTTCGGCAGCGTGCTGGCCATCCTGAACGAGTACGTGCCGCGTTACCCGGGCAACGCCCGGCTCCAGCGCCTGCGCCAGGAAGTGATCGAGCAGGGCCGGCAGATGCTGCCGGCGGCGATCGCCGAGGTCGACCGGCAGCTCGACCAGGAGCCGGATCTGGACCGGCGGATCGCGCTGCTGGCCGAGGCCGTGCGGCGCTATCCGGGCGAATCCTACCTGGAGCAGAAGCTCAAGCTCATCGAAGAGAGGCGCGTCCTGGTGCAGGGATTTCTGGCCAAGGCGCAGTTGCTGGAGGAGTTGGAGCAGTTCCAGGACGCCCTGGAGCAGTTGGAGGCCCTGCGCGCGGTTTACCCGGAGTATCCGAACCTGGCTTACGAGATCCACCGGTTGGGCGGACGCCGCCGGGAGCAGCTTCGCGGGCGGGCCATCGACCAGTTCCGGGCGCTGGCGGATGCGGGCGAGTGGCGCGAGGCGGGCGCGGTGGCGGACCGCTTCGCCGCCGATTTTCCCAACGATGAAGAGATCGACTCGCTGAAACAGCTCCTGGTGGAGGGACAGCGGCGGGAACAGCAGGCCAAGGAACTGGCGCGGGAAGGGCGGGACCTGTGCCTGGCCGGCCTGGTCGAGCCGGGTCTGGCGCGCCTGCGCGAGGCCTACCGCTGGAATCCCCGCAGCGCCGAGGTCCGGGTAGCGCTGCTCGAGCACCTGATCGAGCACTCGCGCGAGCTGCTGGCCAGCGACTGGCGCACGGCCGAGGTGCTGGCGCGCGAAGCCGTGGCCCTGAACCCGGCCAGCGCCGCCGCCCGCGACGCGCTGGAGCTGGCCACGGACCGCGCGGCGGAGGAGAATATCCGGCGGATCATCGCCGAGGCGCGCACCCTGCAATCGCAGGGCAGCCTCGGTGAGGCGCTCCAGAAGGTCGAGCTCGCGTTGATAGA
>CAYOTD010000187.1:0-8632 GCA_964406685.1 uncultured Solibacteraceae bacterium
AGCTGGGGATCATCGTATACCGGCTGATCCAGGAGTGTTGTAACAACATTGCCAAGCATTCTCAGGCGGCCAACGTAAACATTTCGGTGCTGACTGCCGATGGATTACTGCGCCTGCAAGTGGAAGACGACGGCGTGGGCTTTACGGCCGAAGAGGCGCTCGCCAAGCGCGAGTCGTTCGGCTTGGCCGGCTTGCGCGAGCGCGTCACGCTGCTGGGAGGGACTTTTCAGGTCGTCAGCCGCACCGCCGCGGAGACCGGACGCGGCAGGCCGGGCACACGGGTTTTCATCGAACTGCCGGTTTCCGATGACGGAGATGCCGCGCGAGCAGTTCGGCCGGCGTCGTGAGCGACGCCATCACGGGAGATCCAGCCGGGAGGATCTCGATAGAAGGCGGCGGGGCGTCCCGCCGGCGCGAGAGGTTGGAAGGCGACAGCTATGGCCAAGATCAGAATCATGCTGGCGGACGATCACACGCTATTTCGCCAGGGTATCAGGACGTTGATCAACGCCGAATCCGACATGGAAGTGGTCGGAGAGGCCTCAAACGGCGGCGACGCGGTCGACAAGGCGGCCGAGGTGCGTCCCGATGTGGTGTTGATGGATATCGGGATGCCGGGCCTGAGCAGCTTTGAAGCGACCCGCCAGATCAAGAAGAACCGTCCGGAGACCAAGGTCCTCATCCTAACCATGTACGACGATGAAGACTATCTGGTCGAGGGCATGGAAGTGGGCGCCAGCGGCTACGTACTGAAGGACAGCCCGGCGGCGCAACTGGTCTCGGCGGTCCGGGACGTGATCCGCGGGGGCAGCTACCTAAGCCCGCGGATGCTCTCGCAACTAGTGGACGATTTCCGCTCGCGGATCAAGTCGGCCAACCGCCTGCCGCGCTTCGCCACGCTCACCACGCGCGAACGCGAGGTGCTGAAGATGCTGGCCGAAGGCAACTCGGTGAAAGAGATCGCCTGCGACCTGAACCTGAGCGTGAAGACGGTGGAGGCGCACAAGTTCAACCTGATGCGCAAGCTGGACATCCACAACAAGGCGCAACTGGTGCAGTACGCCATCCAGAAGAAGATCATCAAAATCCCCAACCTGGCATAAGGGACGCGGAGCCTATTGGAAACGGAAGCGGCGGGCCAGCAGCCACGCCGCCAGAAGTGCGGAGGCGCCCAGAGCCGCCAGGTGCGGCAGGACGGAAACCGGCGGGGCGCCGAAACTGATGAGCTTGTGGAGCGCGTCCATCACCCAACCGGTGGGGAGCGCAAGCGCCATCTTCTGGGCCCAACCGGGCGTCACCTCGATAGGCCACCAGCAGCCGCCGAGCGCGGCGAGGATGTTGGACGCCAGAACGCCAATCCCAATCGCCTGGCCGTCGCTGCGGGCGAAGTTGCCGAGCAACATGCCGGCCACCGCCGCCAGGGCGGCGTAGCCGGCCAGCACGGCGGCGACCATGACCGGGTGCGGTCCCCAGTCGAGACGGAAGAGAACCACTCCCGCCAGCATGGCGAAAGCGATCTGCACCATCCCGAGGAGGAAGCGAGCGCCGAACTTGCCCGCCACCACGGCGGAGCGAGACATGGGCGAGGAAGCCAGGCGGCGCAGAATGCCGCGATCGCGCTCGAAAGTGAGCGTGACGGATCCGGAGGTGAACATGACGAGCAGGACGAACATCACCAAGTTGCCCGGAACCGACTGCTGGAAGCCGGTGGGCGGCACGATCCGGACGCCTGCCGGAGCCACGTCAAGGGTCACGTTGCGGGGCCTGGCGGCCAGTTGCGCGAACCGTTCCGGGGTGACGGCGGCGCCCTCCCTGCCGATCACGATCAGATCCGCCAGCACGGTGTACACCGCGCGGCCGATGCGGACCTCGTCGTAGCCGGCATCCAACCCGTCTCCTCCGCTCCGCTCCAGCTTGACGGCCACCGGACGCCCGGCGAGCACGGACTCCGTGAAGCCCTGCGGCAAACGCAGGCGCCGGCGAAAGCCGGAGAGATGCTCCTCCGATCGCGCTCGTACCACTCGATAGTCGCGCTCCTTCAGCCGCAACAGGAACTGGTCGGCGAGGAAACCCGCATCGGGCGGGACGAGCACCGCCACCGCATCCTTCTCCGGCGGCCGGAAGGCTCCGCCGGTCACCGTGCCGATGAAGTAGAAGAACACCACCGGCATGAGGAACGCCCACAGCCAGGTGGCGCGGCTGCGGAACAGGAGCCGCAGGTCCATTCGCGTCAGAAACCAGGCGTCCCGGATCATGAGTTCATCTCGCAAAGCTCCGCTTCAGCCTCAGGAGCACAAGGGCGAACAGAAGCAGACAGACCGCGCCGAGGGCGGCGAAAGCCGAGGCGGAGGCGAGCGGGTCCGGGGGGCCGGAGAGGAGCACGCGAAACTCGGACTGCATCCATCCCACTGGCGTCCGGCGCGCCAGGGCGGCCATCCAGGCCGGCATCATCTCGAACGGAAAGAAGACGCCCCCGAGCATTGCCAGGGGGAAGAAGCAGAAACTGCCCATGAGGTTGCCGGCGCGGTCGGAGGAAGCAAGCATCTGCACGAGCGTCAGGAAGAGATAGGACGCAACTCCCATACCCACGGTCCAGAGAACCATGGGGAGCGGGCTGGCGACGGCGAGACCGAGCAGCCAGCGCGCGCAACAGAACCCGGCGGCGGCGGCCAGAGCAAAGGCGCCGGTCACGGCGAGAAGCTTGCCGGCCAGCAGTTTCCAAGGCGGCGCGGCGGTGGAAACCAAGCGCCGCAGCGCGCCCAGGCGGCGCTCCTTCCAGATATCGCCGCTCAGGCCTTGAGCGAAGAACAGAATGGCCATGGACATCAGGCCGGGAAAGAACAGCGCCTGGAGGTTGAAACCCGCGGCGGCCGCGGGCGCCGGAGCGCCGGTGTCGAGCCGGATCAGCGGAGGGTTGACGTACTTCTGAAGGCTGGCGCCCAACCGGTTGAAAGCGGCCGCCACTTCCATGACCGTCTGGTCGGGGAAAGTGGGAGCACCGCCGGGCGGGGGCTCGGAGAAGGCGCGCAACTGGTCTCCGGCGACGGCATTCAGGTAGAAGGCTCCGTCGGCCAGGACGGAGGCGACCTCTTCGACCATGCGCGGCAGGATGCGCTGCGACGGGTTGGTCACTACCGACAGCCGGCAGCGTTCGTTACGGAGGATGGCGGCGCCGAATCCCTGGGGGATGACCAGCAGCGCGGAGGCCTCGCCCGCCGCCATCCGCTTGCGGCCGGCGGCCTGATCCACCTGCTCTACCAGGATGAAGCGGCCGAGCTCGCCTTGCGAGAAGGCGCCGGAGAGGAAGCGGCTGATGAGCGACCGGTCCTCGTCGGCCACCAGCAACAGGCCGTGGGGCGCGGCCGGCTTGCCGCCGAAGATCGTCATCAGCAGCACGCCGACGAAGACCGGCACGCCCAGCCATACAACCAAGGTGAAGGGCTCGCGCGCCAGCCGGCGCAGGTCTTTGCGGGCGCTGGCCAGGACGAATCGCATACTACTCCCGCAGTTCCTTCCCGGTGAGCTTGATAAACAGGCTCTCCAGGCTGGGCTGGCCGAGCGAGGCACCGCGGATTTCGCCGCCGGCGGCGGCGAGGGCGGCATAGATCTCCGGCAGCCGCCGCGCGGCTTCGGCCAGAGACAGCGTGAGCCGGCCGTCGTCGGCGTGCACCAACTCCACGCCCTCCAGCGAGCCAAGCGAGGCGCGCACGGCTTCGAGCGGGAAAACACCGCTGAAGCGGACCAGGTCGCGCTCGGCCAGAAGGGAGCGCAACTCGGCGAGGGTGCCCTGGGCGATGATGCGGCCGTGATCGATCACCGCCAGGCGGTCGCAGAGGGACTCGGCCTCTTCCATGTAGTGCGTGGTGTAGAGGACACAGGCGCCGGCGCGCGCCTCGGCACGCACCAGCTCGAGCAGACGCACGCGGCTCTGCGGGTCGACGCCCACGGTGGGCTCGTCGAGCAGCAGGACCTTGGGGCGATGGAGGATGCCGCAGGCGAAGTTGAGGCGGCGCTTCATGCCGCCACTGAACTGCCGGACCGGTTCGCGGGCGCGGTCCGCCAGGCCGGTGAGGTCCAGCACCTCGCCGGACCGCTGGCGCAGCGCGGCGCCTCTCATGCCCTGCGCGCCGCCCCAGTATTCCAGGTTCTCGCGGGCGCTCAGGTCATCGTAGAGGGCGATCTCCTGCGGGACGACGCCCAAAGAGCGGCGCGCCTCGACGCCGTCGCGTGCGATGTCGCGTCCGGCGACGCGAACCCGGCCGGCAGTGGGCGTGAGCAGACCCGAGATGCAGGAGATGGTGGTGGTCTTGCCGGCGCCGTTGGGCCCCAGCAATCCGAAGATCGCTCCGGGCTGGGCGGAAAAGCTGACACCATCCACCGCGGCCAGCTCGCCGAATACCTTACGAAGGTTCTCGACCTCGATCATCCATGCTCACCCGAACCCAACGCCAGTACGGCCGCGCGCAGGCGGGGGTGCCGCTGCATGGCGGCGAGATACCGCGTCTCTTCGCGGGCCGACCTGGCTTTCAGGATCCGCGCCAGCGCCTCCTTGTCAGGCGAGGGCCAACTCGCCAGACCGGGCACGCAGGACGCCACCAGCGCCATACCCTCTTCCGCGCTACCGGCCAGCCGGTAGCCGATGGCCCGCTCCACCCTTCCGAGGGCGCGCTGTCTCAGGGTACGAGCGTCGCCTCCGGATTGTTCCGCCAATCGGCGGTTGACGGCGAAACCCAGGTTGCGGAGTGAGAATCGGTCCCAATCGCCGGTGGGCACGCCGGGCGCTTCGTAGATCATGGGACCGGCGGCGAGGCGGCGGAGCGTGCGCGGCGGCGTGCGGTAGCCGGGCGTGGCGGCGAGGCGTCGTTCTTCGGTGGCCGTCAGGCGGGCGATAGCGGGAACCACGGGACGGAAGCCCAGCTTGCGGTAGAACCAGAACGCGCCGGAGTCGATCGCTTCGTCGTTCTCGTGGCCGATCTGGTAGGGGTCGATCGAGAACCGGGTGACACCGGCGAAGTGGCGGAACAGGCGCAGCAGCCGCGCGTAGAGCCAGGCGGTCTCGCCCTCACGGAAGGTGTAGTAGAGGTTGAAACCGGCCTCGGCGCGCTCGAACAGCGAGAGGAACTCGACATAACCCACCGGGACGCCGTTCTTGAACATCATGCCCGCGTGGTAGGCGCGCAGGGGGAGGCGGCGGGCGGGCGGGACGCCCCAGAGGAAGATGTCGACGCCGCGCCCGGAAGGCGCGCGCCAGACGGCACCGGGGTCGCCGTGCGAGAAGCCGTGCAGCTCGCGGAAGCGCACCGCCGAGGTGTCGCGGGCCAGGGCCAGCAGTTCCCCGCCCTCCTTCTTCGACAGGCGTTGGAGCGGCAGCGGAGGGGCGCTCACCTCCGCGTCGAGCGAGACGTCGCCGCGCTTGAGCAGGGGCTTGTCGTGATAGAAGATCTCGGGGACGGGGATGCGCGTGAACGTGCGAGCTGCCAGACTGGAGCCCAGGTTCCAGCAGAGCGGAAGGTCGAGGGAATCGTACAGCTCGCACTGGTGCTCGAAGCTCAGGCCGGAGTCCTCCAGTTGGCGGACGAGCCAGCCGAGTCCGCCGCGCGCGGCCTGGAGCCAGTCGAGGTACGGGGGATGGGGTTCGACCTGGGCGTCCTCATCGAGCAGCGGAATGAAGCGCGAGAGGGCGGGGCCGAGCCGGCTCGTGCGGGCGTGCCGGTCCCAGTCGATGTCAATCTCGTCCGGGTGGGCGCGGGCGAGCCAGCGGGCGGTGGCGAAGGAGAAGATAGCGGAGAACGAGGTCCCGGCGATGCCGGAGACCTCGGGCTCCTCGAAGCGAGTCAGATCGGCGCCGGCGCGGCGCAGCGCGTCGAGGCGGCGGGGGAAATCCCGCAGCAGGCGCTCGGCGAGTTCGAGGGCGCGCTTGTCCGGAGGATAGGCGCGCAGGAACAGCACCCGCTCGTGGAAGCGGATCAGCGCCTCGGCGTCATCGGCGACCGGCGCCTCGGGGAGTTCGGGTGGCCAAGGCATGGATCGACGATCTTGCGGCGGCCGCTACTGAGCGGGGGCCTGTCCGGTGGTGAGGTACTTCGTCATCCAGGCCATGACCACGTCCTCCTGTTCCCGGCGCAGGAAGTGGCCGGTCTCCAGGGCCAGCAGGAGCTGCTTGGGCGCCGGAATGACGTTGAAGGCCGCGTACATCGAGGTCGGCGGGCAGGTCTCGTCGTTGAAACCCCAGCTATAGATGCCCGGCTGGCGGACACGGCGGGCGAAGTTCACCACGTCGTAGTAGGCGACAGTGGCGATTTTCTCGGGCGTCCGGTGCGAGTCGCCTCCGGTGGCGCGGAACATGTGCGGCCAGCCGCCGGCGCGCCCTTCGAGATACCCCGTCGTGTCAGACAGCGCGGGATAGTAGGCGGCCAGCGCCTTGACACGGGGATCGAGAGCGGCGGTGATGATACTGAGTGCGCCGCCCTGGCTGCCGCCGATCACGGCGAGGGTTTTGCCATCCCAGTTGTCCAGAGAGACGAGATAGTCGACCGCGCGCACACAACCCAGGTAGACGCGGCGGTAGTAGTAGCGGTCGCGGTGGTCCAGGCCGTTGATCCAGTAGCCGTTGAGGGCGCCCTCGATGAGGCGGGTATAGACCGAGGCGTCCATCGTCTGTGGAATGCCGTGGATGCCGATGTTGAGCGTGATGGCGCCGGCGGCGGCTTCCTTCACCATCGGGGGAGTGCCACGGACGCCGGCGCCGGGCACGCGCAGCAGCGCGGGATACTTGCCGGGCGCGGTGGGCACGCTCAACATGCCGAAGACGCGCGCCGTACCGCGGGCGCCAGGGCCGACCGTGAGGATGCTGACGTGGTAGACGTTCACCTTGGCCGTCGACAACTCCGGCACGAGCGTGCGTTCGGCTTCGAGGGGGACCTTGGCGAGTTCCTCCTT
The DNA here is from genome assembly GCA_964406685.1 of uncultured Solibacteraceae bacterium. Taxonomy (GTDB): domain Bacteria; phylum Acidobacteriota; class Terriglobia; order Bryobacterales; family Bryobacteraceae; genus JACQZT01. The sequence goes on from CAYOTD010000187.1 coordinate 6,940, forward strand.
GCCGGCCTGCCAGAAGGCGTCGAAATCGGCCGGCTCCTTCACCGTCGGCTGGATCTTCTCCGGCGCGAAGGCAGCCGTGGCCAGGCCGCGGTACCTGTTGCCGTTCTCTTCCACCGTGGCGATGCAGCGCACGAAGCCGGGGACGTTGAGGGTGACGCCCTCGACCTTCAGCCCTTCGGCCGGCAGGGCGACGGTCTGCTTGATAACGGGATCGAGCATCTCCGGCCCGATGGTGTACGACACGGTCTGGCCGCCGAGATTGGCGCCGTCCCGCACGGCGCGGATGTGGAATATGGGCTTCTGGCCCGGGGCGTACTTCCAATCGGCGCGGTCGGGCGCCACCAGGACCTGAATGACTCCGACTCGCGGCTGGGCGTGCAACAGCCCCGAGGGGAGCAAAAGCAGAGCGAAACTGAGCAGGATTTTGGCTTTCATGATAGAATCCCCTGAGCCTATCACGGTCCGCCGCAAGGTGGGGCCAGGGTGAGAGGCTGGCGTCGAAAGCAAGCGCGCGCAACCGCACGGGGAGGCGGTGGCTCAAGGAGGAACGGCCCGCTCCGCTGTCCGCCGAATCTTGAGACCGGCCTCCCTGGGGGCGGGCGCTGGTGGTTTGACACCCTCGTCAACCGCTTGCTAGATTGTGGATTCCATGGGTGATCCCACCGGTTTGAAGCGCACTCCCCTGAATGCCGTCCATCGCCAGGCAGGCGCGCGGATGGTCGATTTTGGCGGCTGGGACATGCCCGTGCAGTACAGCGGCGTGATCGACGAACATCACACGGTGCGCCGCGCGGTGGGCCTGTTCGACGTCAGCCACATGGGCGAGATCGAGGTTCGCGGGCCGGAGGCGCTCGACCTGCTCAACTTCGCCACTACGAACGCGCCGGGGCGGCTGAAGGCCGGACAGGCGCAGTATTCGGCGCTGCTGTACGAGCACGGCGGGTTCGTGGACGACATCCTGGTCCACAAGGTCGCCAGCGATCACTACTTTCTCTGCGTCAACGCGTCCAACCAGGAGAAGGACTACGAGCACTTGCGGACGCTGAACCGCTGGCAGGCCGAAGTTGAATTCGCCGGGCCGCGCTACGCGCAGATCGCGGTGCAGGGCCCGCGCGCGCTGGAGACGCTGCAACCGCTGACGCCGGTGGAACTGGCGCCGATCCGGTACTACTGGTTCAAGGACGGAGAGGTGGCGGGCACGCCGGCGCGCATCGCTCGCACCGGCTACACGGGCGAAGACGGTTTCGAGATCTATGTCGCCCCGGACGAAGCGCCGCGCTTGTGGGGGCTGCTGCTGGAGTCCGGGACGGGCCTCGGCATCAAGCCGTGCGGGTTGGGCGCGCGCAATACGCTTCGACTGGAGGCCAAGATGGCCCTGTACGGGCACGAGATCGACGCCTCGATCACGCCGCTGGAGGCCGACCTGGGGTGGATCGTCAAGTTCGACAAGGGCGATTTTCTCGGCCGCGAAGCGCTGCTGAGGCAGCAGGAAGCGGGCGTGCGGCGCAAGCTGATTGGTTTCGAGATGGTCGGGCGCGGCATCGGCCGCGACGGATATGAAGTCCAGTTGGACGGCGCCCCGGCCGGGTGGGTCACCAGCGGCGGGCCGTCGCCGACACTGGGCAAGAACATTGGTCTGTGCTATCTGCCGGTGGAGAGAGCGCGCCCCGGCATCACCATCCACGTTCTGGTT
>CAYOTD010000188.1:0-3398 GCA_964406685.1 uncultured Solibacteraceae bacterium
AAGACTGCCCCGTTCGCCTCCATCTTCGTCAGCCACGACCGCTACTTTCTGGAAAGCGCCGCCACGCGGCTGGGCGAGCTGAACCGCGCCTACCCGGAAGGGGTGTTTCTGGTTCCCGGCAACTACAGCGAGTTCCTGGCGCGCCGCGAGGAGTTTCTGGTCGCGCAGCGGAAGCTGGAAGAAGCGCTGGCGAACAAGGTCGAGCGCGAGATCGAGTGGCTGCGGCGCGGGCCAAAGGCGCGGACGACGAAATCCCGCGCGCGCATCGAGCAGGCCGAACGGCTGATGGCGGAGCTGGCGGCGGTGGCCGCGCGCAACGTTTCCGCGGCGGCTCAGATCAGCTTCACGGTGACGGACCGCAAGACCAAGCGGCTGCTGGAGGCCGAGAACCTGACCGCGCGCGTGGCGGAGCGGACGCTGTTCGAGGGACTGAACCTGGTGCTGACGCCCGGCGTTTGCGTTGGGCTGGTGGGGCCCAACGGCAGCGGCAAGACGACGCTGTTGCGGATGCTGAAGGGCGAGACGGAACCCGCGGCGGGAAGCATCCGGCGGGCGGAAAACCTGCGCGTGGTCTACTTCGAGCAGAACCGCGAAAGCCTGGATCCGGAGGTCTCGCTGCGGCGGTCGCTGGCGCCGGAGGCCGACCTAGTGATCTACCGCGACCGCCCGGTTCACGTCGCGGGGTGGGCCAAGCGGTTTCTGTTCTCGGCCGAGCAACTCGAAGTGCCGGTGGCGCAGCTTTCCGGAGGGGAGCGCGCCCGCGTGCTGATCGCAAGGTTGATGCTGGCGCCCGCCGACCTGCTGCTGCTGGACGAACCGACCAACGACCTGGACATCCCGACTCTCGAGGTGCTGGAAGAGAGCCTGGTGGATTTTCCGGGCGCGCTGGTCCTGGTGACGCACGACCGCTACCTGCTGGACCGGCTCGCCACCGTGGTGGTGGGCCTGGACGGGGAGGGCGGCGCGGGAGTGTTCGCCGATTACCTGCAATGGGAGGCGTGGCTGGCTGAGCGCGCCAGGGCGCGGGCGGCGGCACGCGAACGGCCGGCTGAAGTCAAAACAACCGCGACGGCCGCGAAGAAGAAGCTCTCCTATCACGAACAGCGCGAATGGGACGGGATGGAGGCGCGGATACTCGAGGCCGAGACCGCGCTGGCGGGGATCGAGCGCGAGATGCAATCGGCCGAAGTCGTCTCCGACGGGGTTCGTTTGCAGGACTGCTACCGGCGGCTGGAAGCGGCGCGGGCGGCGGTGGATGTCCTGTACGCCCGCTGGGCCGAGCTGGAATCGAAGCTGGGCTGATTCTACCGGCCCAGGAAGCGCTCGATAATCTCGATCTGGCGTTCGGCGGAATCCAGCGACTTGCGCATCTCCGCCGGGTCGCCGGCCTTCAGGGCGTCTTCGGATTCATCCATGAAGAACTCGGCGCGGTTGAGGGCGTTGACGATGTCCTGCCTCATGCCGAGGCCGGAGCGGGCCTGCGTGCGGCGCATATTCTCGACGGCTTCCTTGGAGGACGCGAGGCGCGTGGCCTGCAACATCATCCGCTCGCGGAGCTGGCGCAATTCGGCTCTCACCGCGGGGTCCGGGCCGCGCCGCTGCTCCGGTACGACCTGTTGTTGGGGCGGCGGTTGCGTGGGAGGCGCTGGCGGCGTGGCCTGTTGCGGCGGCGGGACAACCGGCTGAGATCCGCTGGCCGATGGCGGCCGGGATATCTCACGACGCGGTGGCGGCGGCGCGGTGGCCGCCTCGGTCTGCGTTGCCTGGGGCGGCGTGACCACGGATTCGGTGGCCTGCTGCGGCGGTGGCTGAGCCTGCTGCGTCTGCTGGGGCGGCGGTGTCACGACCTGCTGCGCCTCGATCGGCGCCTGTTCGCCCCCTGCCTTGGCGGCGCGCCACTTGGGGATCTGGACGGCGGCGAAGACCAGCACGGCGATGGTGGCCAGAGATCCGGCCACCATGTAGAGCCATCGCAGGCTGGAGTGCTGCGGCGGTGGCGGAGGCGGAGGGGCCGCGTAGGCCGGTTCCGGCGGGGCGGCGTAGACCGGCTGCGGCGCGGGAGCGGCCGGATAACCGGCAAGCTGGCCGCGGACGCTTTCGAGCGCGGCACACATCTGCTCGGCCGACTGGAAGCGCTGCGCCGGGTCCTTGGCGATGGCGGTGAGGATGATGTCGTTCAGCGGCGCGGGCACGCGCGGGTCGATCTGAATGGGGGGCACGGGCGTGGATTGCAGGTGCGCGGCCATGATCGAGTAGTCGCTGTCGCCCTGGAAGGGACGCCGCCCGGTGACCACTTCGTAGAGCGAGACGCCGAGGGAATACAGGTCGCTGCGCGCGTCGAGGGTGGCGCCGTTGATCTGCTCCGGCGACATGTAGTAGAGCGAGCCCACGGTTTTGCCGGTTTGCGTGAGCCGGCGGTCGGCGGTGGCCTTGGCGATGCCGAAGTCCATCAACTTGACCACGCCGTTGGGCATCAGCATCATGTTGGCGGGCTTGATGTCGCGGTGAATGACGCCGCGCTGGTGCGCGTAGGCCAACGCGGTGGCCACCTGGCGGATGTATTCGAAGCCGTATTCGACCGGAATCGGCCCGCGCTTCATGACCGACTCAAGCGATTCGCCCTCGACGAACTCCATGAACATGAGCAACTGGTTGCCCACGCGTTGCGCGGTGTACAGCGCCGCGATGTTGGGATGGTCGAGACTGGCCTGGACCTTGATCTCGCGCAGGAAACGATCCGTCAGTTCGGGGTCGCTCTCGAGGTTGGGCAGCAGGATCTTCATCGCCTCGATGCGGTCCGAGATGGTGTTGCGGACCTTGTAGACCTGCCCCATGCCCCCGGCGCCGAGGATGCCGACGACCTGGTAGTCGCCAATGACTTCACCAACGTTCAATCCCATGGCATCCTCCCGCCCTACTGGATCGACCGGACGGCGTCGCCCACTTTGGGCGGCGTCGCTCCGCTATAGTTACCCACCGCGGACTGCTCGTCGGCCTCGGTGATCACCACCACGCCGAGCTTGTCCTCGACGCGGCGGATCACCTTGCCGCTGGCCGGGTCGCGGACCTCGCGAAGCTGCCGCTTCACCTCGAGCCGGTCGCCGACCTTGACGCCGTTGCGGGTACCGACGTTGAGCACCAGCGTATTGCCGGAGACGTCCGCCACCAGTCCGTCAATCACCACCGCGCGGACCGGAAGGCGGGAGGCGCTGGCCTCAAGCTGGCGCGCCAGGCCGGTGACGGCCTTGTTCACCGCCTCGCCCAGGATGGTGGCGCCGAAATTTTTGCTGTTCATGTCGATGAGGCCGCCGGCCGCGGTTCCGGAAGCGCCGCCGGCGCCGATCAGGGACGCTCCGGAACGGCTGGACTCTCCGACCGAGTTGGCCGTGGCGAGGATT
>CAYOTD010000188.1:3408-5196 GCA_964406685.1 uncultured Solibacteraceae bacterium
CCCGTACCGGCGCGTGATTCCGCCAAGGGCGCCGCCGCCGACCTTGGTCGAGCGGTCGTCGCGGCCGAACTGGGTGATGCTGCCGATGATGATGGCGTCGACGCCCAAGATGCGGCCGATCTTGGAGGCGGCCGCCGGGTCGGCGCGGTCGCTATTGGAGAAGTTCTGCTCGGCCATGACCTTGTCGATGGATTTGCGCTCGAAGACGCTGTAGACCGAGCCCTCGACGAAGCGACCCACCAGGATGTCGGCGATTCCCTTGCCCACGTCCTGGTTGGTGCCGAAGATCTGCGCCACGCTGGTGGATACCGTGCCGTATTCGAAGTTCAGCACCGCCACCCGCTTCTTGGTGGCCTGCGCGCCCGCGGGCCCAACCATCAGCGCCAGACTCAGAAAAACAAGCACCGCTCTGTGCATATGCTCTCCCCCGTGTGCATCCTGCCGCGCCTCTTCCCAATCCGGGCGCAGCCTTGCCAATTCGATTATAGCCGCAGACGCCCCCGCGCGAACCGCCGGGGGATCTGGTAGCATCTAAATGACACGAGGCCGCGCGCGGCAGCCCGGCGCAGCTTCAAAGTAGACTACTGTCCACATGGCGACATTCCCACACCGAGGATATCCCCCCAGGCGACCCGTAAGGATTCGCGAAAACGTCAACGAGGCCATCCGCGCCAGAGAGGTGCGGGCCATCTTTCCCGACGGCACCGTCGAGATCATGCCGACCCCGGCGGCCATCCGCAAGGCCCAGGAGATCGGGCTCGATCTGATTTGTATCGCGCCCACCGCCGAGCCCCCGGTTGCCAAAGCCATGGACTGGGGCCAATGGCAGTACGAGCTGAAGAAGAAACAGCACGACGCCAAGAAGAAGCAGCACGTCATCCAGGTGAAGGAACTCAAGTTCCGCCCCAACACAGACGACCACGACTACGACTTCAAGCGCAACCACGCCATCCGGTTTCTGAAAGAGGGCAACCGGGTGAAGGCCGTGGTGCAGTTCCGCGGGCGCGAGATCGCCCACGTCGACCTGGGCCGGAAGCTGCTGCTGCGGTTCGCCGAGGACCTGAAGGAAGTCGGCGCCATCGAGGCTCAGCCCCGGCTGGAAGGCCGCAACGCGCACATCCTGATCAGTCCGATAAAGACGGCGAAGGAGAAAGAGAAACCGCCGAAGCCGCCGGCCGCCCCCGCCCCACCCGCCGCCCAGCCGGTCTGAGGCAGGGGATTCCCAAACGCCGCGGGCTGCGGTATATTCCCCGGAGAGGAGGGGAGACCCCATGCGGCGTTTCCTTCTGGCCTTCGCGATTGCGGCGCTGGGAGCCGCCGAGGTCGGAGACATCGAGTCCGGCCTCGAGTGGGTGCGGCAGGGCCTGCGGAATCATCCCCTGGCCCAGCGGAAGTTGAGCGGGTTGCAGCAGCGGGCGGCGGCGGCCGAAGCCACGCTGGCGGAAACGTTGACGGTTCTGGATCGGCTGGACGGCCCGGATACCGCCAGCCAGCTTGTCTACCAGCGCCAGCGGCTTCAGACGGCCGGCCGGAGCCTGGAGGCCGATATCGCCTCGATCGAAGCTACCCTCGCCGGGCTCGGGTTGCCGGAGAAGCTGGAGGCGTGGCACGACTTCGTGCGCCACTACCGCGTGCGCCTGGCGGAGGTGGATAGGGAACTGGCCGCGCTGGCCTCCGGGGCGGGCGGCTTTCGCCGGGGTCGGCTGCGCGCGCGGCTGGCGGCGCTGCGCTCCAGGATTGACACTGGCGGCGCGGTGCGAAGCCGGCGCGTCGCTGTCGAGGCGGACC
>CAYOTD010000188.1:5206-6045 GCA_964406685.1 uncultured Solibacteraceae bacterium
GCCTGTGGAGCGGCTCGCGTTGGGGCCGATGCCGCCGGCGGCGGCCGCCGGCGGGCCCACCGCAGAGGATCTGGCCGAGACCAAGGTCGTGCAGCTCACCGCGGAAGTCAAGGCCAGGGCCGCCGCGCTGGGCAAGGACGCGGCCGCGATCCACGCCTGGGTGGCCACCAGCGTCGACTACGAGCCCTACCACGGCCAGATGCAGAATTCGCAGGCGGTGCTGCTTTCCCGGCGCGGCAACGACTTCGATCAGGCTACCCTGCTGATCGCCCTGCTGCGGGCTTCCGGCGTACCGGCGCGATACGTCATCGGAGGGATCTCGCTGACAGTTGCGCAGGTACGGGAATGGATGGGAGCCAAGGACGGGGAAGCGGCCCTGGCGTTGCTGGGCTGGAATTGGGACTACCAGCGAAACGGGGATCAGGTCAACACCTCCCACGTCTGGGTGGAGGCCTGGCTGGACACGCCGCCGGGCAAGCAGTGGGTGGCGCTGGATCCGAGCCTGAAGCGGCGAAGCTTCGACACGGCGATCGAACCGCTCCGGCCGGCCTACGACCGCATGGCGTACCTGAAGACGCTACAGCCGGTTCCTCCCGCCGACGCCTACCTGGACGCGCTGCGGGCGGAGTTTCACAAGAAGTACCCGGGGCGGGGCTTCGACGAGGTGCAGTACCGCACCACCATGCTTGCGCCGCCGGCGCCGGGGCAGCCGCTTCCCTTCACGGTGACGGAAGAGGGATTCCGCGGGGCCGAGCCGCCGACCCGGTTTCAGCACCGCATCCGCGTGACGCTGAGCGAAGCCGCGGGCGGCGCGGCGCTGGCGGAGGCGGAGATGTCCC
>CAYOTD010000188.1:6057-8620 GCA_964406685.1 uncultured Solibacteraceae bacterium
GACGCTGCTGGAAAGCCTCGTGCTATCGTTCACCACCGCCACCGCCGCCGACCGGGCCGTGGCGGAGGCTTTCGGCGGAATCCAGAACGCTCCCGCCCCGGTAGTCAACGTGCGGCCCGAGATCCGGCTGGAGGGAACCGTCCTCGCCACGGGCACGAAGTCTCTGCCGATGGCCACGGCTCTGCACCTGACGGTGACCCACACCTCGGCGGCGGTCAACGCGGCGCCGTACTCCTTCGAGCCGACCCCGCTCAACGCCGGCGACACCCTGGCCGTCGCCATTCGCGCCAACCAGCTCAGCGACGAACTGATGATGACGCGGATTTCGCGGCTGCTGGGCCGGCTTGCCTCTCTCAGCGATGCCGAGACCACGCGCGAGTTGCTCTACCTGACCAGCCTGCGCTACTTCCACCGCGACACGGCTGAGGAGCAGCGCCTGGGCAGGGCATTGCACATGCGGTTCGTGCACAAGCTGCGCGTGGACGTGGCCGCCTCCATCGCCGTCAGCGAGCCGCGGCGTCTGTTCGACCGGCCGTTCGTGGTGACGCCGGGGCACCTGATGATCGACGTCCGCATCCGCTCCGCCCCGGTCGATCTGACGCGCGCGCAGCAGTCGACCGACGAGGTCCGCACCGCCTTCCGGCTCCACAACGACGCCAGCTCGGTGTTCGAGCACGCGGTGTGGGAGGAGATGGTCATGATCCCGGCGGTCTCCACCATCACCATCCTCCAGGAAGCAGTCCGGCAGAACGTCCCGCTGCGCACAATCACGCCGGGCAACGCGGCGGCGGAGATCGCGGCCCTGGCCGACCCGGTCGCCATCACCAGGAGCGAGCTGTCGCAGTTCGTTGCCCGGGGGTTCAACCTGATCGTGCCGCAGCGCCCGGTGCCCATCGCGAGCTTCCGTTGGTTCGGCGTGCTGGGCGAGCGCTTCGAAACCCGGGACTACTTCTTCACCATCCCGCACTACAACGGCGGCGACACGGGCGGGAACGCGGGCGGCGATCTGCCGGCCGACGGGGAGGCGGGAGGAGCCGGAGGGACCGGCGGAAACAATAACACCACTTGCGGCGACCCGGTCAACATCAGCAGCGGCAACCTCATCGAGCAGGCGGTGGATTACAGGCTGCGCGGACCGGGGCCGGGCATCGTGTTCGAGCGCACCTACAACAGCGTGGCGCTGGCCGAGGGGCCGTTCGGGCCGGGCTGGCGTCACAGCTACCAGATGGCGCTCAAGGAAGGCGCCGCCTCGGTTATCCTGACCAGCGAGAGCGGGAACGTGTTGAGCTTCGCGCTGGTCAAGGGCGCCTACGTTTCACCGCCCGGCTACAACCTGACGCTGACCAAGGATGCGCAGGGGTTTATGCTGCGCCGCAAAGACGGCACGCAGTATCGTTTCAGCCCGGATGGGGCGCTGCAAACCATCACCGACCGCAACCAGAACGCGGTGACGCTTTCCTACGAGAGCGGCCGGTTGCGCCGGATCACGGACCCGGCCGGGCGGACGGTTTCGCTCGGCTATGACGGCAGGGGCCGGATCATCACGCTGGAGGATTTCACGGGCCGGAGGGCGAGCTACGAGTACGACATCGCGGGCCGCCTGGTGGCGGCGATTGACCTGGCGGGCAACCGGACCGCGTACAGTTACTACACCGACCGCATCTACAACCACCTGCTCCAAAGCAGAATCACGCCCGAAGGGAACGCGACCGAGTGGGAGTATTACGGCAACGGCAAGGTTTGGCGGCTGACCAACCCCGACGGGCGGACGATGAGCTTCCTGTATCTGCCGCTCCAGAACCAGACGCACATGATCGATCCGCGGGGGCTGTTGACCACCTTCCGCTACAACGACCTGGGCAACGTGACCCAGGAGATCCGGCCGGATGGCAGCTACATCGACAGCGTCTACAACTCCCAAGGCCGGCTGGAGTCGCGGACCGACGCCGCCGGATACACAACAAAGTACGCCTACGACGCCGCCGGCAACCTGACCTCGGCGACCGATCCTTTGGGGCGCACGGTGAAGTTCGCCTATGAGGCAACGTTCCACCGGGTGGCTTCCTTCACCGATGCGCGCGGAAACGTCACCCGGTACGAGTACGACGCGCGCGGCAACCTGACCCGGCGCATCCGGCCGCTGGGGGCGGAGACGCGGTACGCGTGGGACGCGAGCGGAAACCTGACTTCGTACACCGATGTCGAGGGCAACACGTACGCCGCGACCTTCGACCAGACGGGAAATCCCGTCGAGGTGCGCGACGCGCTGGGGAACGTGACCCGGGCGGAGTACGACCGGCTGGGCCGGCTGACGCGGCGGACGGACGCCTTGGGCGGCGAGAGCCGGCGCGAGTACGACGCCCTGGACCGGCTGGTCCGCACGGTGAACGAGCTGAACCAGACCGCCGGTGCGAGCTACGATCGCGAAGGCCGCATGACACAACGCACCGATTCTGCGGGCCGGGAAACGAAGTTCCGCTACGACAGCATGGGGCAGATCACGCAGGTGATGGATTCGTTGGGCCAGTCGACGCAGTACAGCTACACGACCAACGACTGCGCC
>CAYOTD010000189.1:0-8600 GCA_964406685.1 uncultured Solibacteraceae bacterium
CCTGACTTTCCTGCCTTGCTTCTAGACAAGCGCTAGCTGGATTGCACCGGCGTGTCCTCTTCGAGGACCTTGAAGCCCATCAGGTCGCCCAAGCGCTTGACGCCGCGCATATGGTTGCCATAAAACACCGCGCGGTGCAGCATCGGCATCGCGCCGGCGTATTGAGAAATGTCGCCGACGACGCTCGGCGGCACGATAGCCCCTCCGCCCCAGTTCAGGAACAGATGCCGCGCATCGCGGACCGACTGAGTGAACTGCGTACGGCAGGCCAGCGGGCTCGACCCGGTCTCCGTGATCTTGCCGGGCACGGCCAGCATCGTGTCCAGGTTCACGAGCTTGGCCATCGTGACCGCTTCGCCTACCTGCCACTGCACCTGCAACGCGACCCCGCCCCCGCTGTCGGTCTGGTTGCGAATCAGGAACGGCATGCGGCTGCCGTCCGCTCTCTTCGTGAACGACGTGCAGTGGAATTGGACCACCGCGTTCTTCGATTCGTCGATCACCGGGTCGGTGATGAATCCCGGCGAGCGGAACGCGTGGGCGAACAGCAGCATGGTGAGCGTGGAATCGATATCGCCCTCGCAGGCGCCCACCAATCCCAGGTCGTTCAGCTTGCTGAAGGTCAGGCAGCCCCGCGGGTCTCCCATGCAGGCCGCGCTACAGATCCCCTGGGCCTTCTCCTTGATCATCAACTGCTTCACCGCCAGGTAGTACCGGGCCGAATCGATGATCTCCTGGCGCTTGGGCTCCAGAATCCCGATGGCCGGCTTGATCCAATACTGCTCCGCCTCGGCCTCGGCCGCTTTGGGATCGATCGACTTGGCGATCTCCAGGATCTGCTCGTTCTTGATCGTCACCAGGTCGGCGCCCAGCTTCGCCTTGACCTTCTCGGCCGAACAGGCGGCTTTCGTGCCCCGCGGCCCGTTCACGGCCAGGATTCGCGTCTGCTTCATCAGGGCCGGCACACGCAGCAGGCGGATCGCTTCGTCGAGTTCGCCCCAGTCGCCGGTGGAGAGCAGGAGGACCTTCCTGTTCTTCCATTGCTGGTGCCACATCCACCCGTGCCCGCTAAACGGCTGGAAGAAGGAGACCGCCGGTTTGTCCAGTCCGAAGCTGAGTTTCTCCAGCGTCTGGTAATCTCCGCCGTGCCCGGATAGCCAGATCAGCAGCAGGCCGTCGGCCTTTGCGGCTCTGGCGGCCACCTGCTCGATATCCGCCGGGGGAATGGTGTCCCCGCCGACAAAGGTCACGTCGCCGAGCTTCTTTTCCAGGTCGCGAAGGTAGTTGTCCATCTTCGTGACCTCTTCCTTGCCCCAGGTCAGGTACTGAACGCTGCTGCCGGTTCTGGCGTTTACGATTGCCCCGGACCGGCCGATGTAGAGCTTGTAGATCGTCGCCGGCCGCAGTTTGGGCCACTCATCGGCTTCCGAAGCCGCCGCCCGGCCGGCGGATGGCCCGGCGAGCGTGAGACCGGCCGCCGAGCCGGCGCCCAGAAACGTTCTGCGATTTACCTTATCAAGATTGCTCATTGCTTCCTCCATTCCCCTTCTCTGACTCCGCCGCAAGCCGGCGGAGGTTGTTAGCAGACTCCCACCACGGGGAGACCCATCAGTTCGCCTGCCTTGCCAAGCGTTCCCTTGACATGCCCGATACCCAGAGCGCAGTGGTGCGTCGGGCCCTGCTGGCACCACTGGTTGATGAACTCGGCCGGCCCCAGCGGAAACCGCAGGCGCGAGTTGGTGTTGCCGATCTTCAGGGTCGGCCCGTAAATCGACTCGCCTTCCGCAGTGAGCAGCTTCAGCTCCCCTTCCGCCGTCTGGGTCATCGCGAGCAGAGTCACCGGGCCAAGCCTGACATTGAATTCCACGCTCACCCCATAGCCGCGCTTGCCGTGGTACAGGCCCAGGCCGCGCAGCACGGGTTTGCGGTCGCTGATGGCCAGGTGGCCGGGGCCGTCGTGGCCCATCAGCACGAAGCCCTCGCGGAAATCCATGGCGTAGAACTCCGTGTAGGAGCCGCCGGCGCCCAACCGGTCCATAACCAACATCGCCAGGCAGGTCTTCAGGTCGCCTTCGCCGCTGGCGGGAACGCCGCGCGCCGTGATGAGCGAGTTGCCCAGAATCAGGCCCGCCCCCAGCCGCTCGTAAGGGTTGCCGTCGAGGCCGCGATAGTAGTAGGTTAGGCCGTCGAGATCGAACTCCTCGACCATCCGCTCGAGGCCGGCCGCCACGCGCGCCGCCCAGCGCAGGTCTTCCTCCGGGACGTCTTCCAGCGTGAAAACCTCGCGCGTCGTCTCGAGGATCGCCTTCACCTGCGCGTCGCTCGCCGACCGCACGCAGCGGTCCAGGTCGCACATCTCCAGCACTTCGATGTGCGCTCCGGTCTGCGCGCTCACCGCCGTGAAGTCCGAGTACAGATCGAGCATGCCCGGATAGGTGTGGCCCAGGAACCCGATGCGGCTCGAGCGCAGCGCCCCGGCGGCCTTGGCGGCGTTGCACCACTCACCGATCTCGCTCCACACGGCCGGGTCGTCGCGCAGGACGCCGGAAACCACCCGGAACCGCACCCGCGCGCGGGCAAAGGCGTTCGAGATTTCGGGCACGCAGCAGGCCGAGCAGTTGGCCAGCCACTCGCCGGTGCCGGTCCGTTCGTAGTCGAGCGCCGCTACCGGTTGGAGATTCAACACCAGCACGGGCAGCTTGGCGCGCTGCACCACCGGCAGTACCTGCGACGAGGTGGCGTAGGTGCCGACGTAGCAGACGATCAGGTCCAGATCCGCGCCCGCGAACAGCCGGCCGGCCTCGACCGCTTGCGGCGCCGCATCCACCAGCCCCGCCGAGACCACCTCGACGCCCATCCGCCCGATGTGCGCCTCCACTTCCCGCTGGTATCCCTCCAACCGCTCCCGGAGCCCGGGAAACTGCTCCCAGTACGCCGCCAGGCCGATACCGAATACGCCGACCCTGACGACGGCGGCCTTTCGCCTCGGCGCCAGCCGCGACAGGGCTATGGCCGGGGATTCCGTGTGACTCATCGTGAGGAGTATGCCGTCGCCGGAGGACCGTGTAAAGACCTTTCGGTCCGAGAGCTGCATTTTCGACAATCGAAACTCCGGTGACATCCAGCGCCCTTTGTGAAGTCATGGCCCTGCCTCAGGCTACGCGGTTTTCCCGACCGCTGGACGGGCATTGACCGGCGATACCGCCAGGTGGTAAATTTCGTAGGATGAAATCGGGAGAGGCCTCTCCCAAGCGCCACCCGTACCTTGTGGACAGCGTGCTGCGCGCCTGCGACGTGCTGGCGGCCTTCCAGTCCGAGGGGGAACTGCTGCGCCTGTCGCAAGTCGCCGAGCGCACCGGTCTCACCCGGCCGACGGCGCTCCGCCTGCTCTACACGCTGGAACAGCGAGGGCTGATCGAGCGCGTCGGCAAGCACGAATACCGCCTGGGAATCCACCCGCTCCGCAAGAGGACCTACCGGTTCGGCTATGGTTCCCACAGCGACGAGTTCGCCTTTTCGCGCGACGTCTCCGAAAGCCTGGTGCGCGCCGCCCGGCAGGAGGGCATCGAGATCCTGGTGCTGGACAACAAGTACAGCTCGAAGACCGCCATCCGCAATGCCGAGGCCTTCGTCCGCGAGCGGGTGGATCTGGTGATCGAATTCCAGGCCGACGAGCACGCCGCGGCGCCGGTGATTTCGGCCCGCCTGATGGAGGCGAACATCCCCCTGATCGCCGTCGAGATCCCGCATCCGGGGGCGACCTATTTCGGCGCCAACAACTACCTGGCCGGATTGATCGGCGGACGCCAGCTCGGCCGCTGGGCCAAATCTCACTGGCAGGGCGAAGTGGACGAGGTCCTGATCCTGGAACTCCAGATGTCGGGGCCGCTGCCCGCCTCCCGGCTGACCGGCACCCTCACCGGCATCCGCGAGATCCTCCCCGGCGTGACCGATTCGCGCGTGGTCCGGCTGAACGGCAACGGCCGCTTCGGCCCGAGCCTGGACGTGGTGCGCAAGCACCTGCGCCTGAGCCGGGCGCGGCGCGTGCTGGTGACCGCGATCAACGACCCCAGCGCCATCGGCGCCCTGCGGGCTTTCGAGGAGACCGGGCGGGCGGACTGCTGCGCCGTCATGGGCCAGAACGCCTCGGCCGAAGCCCGCGCCGAGCTGCGCCGCCCCGGCTCGCGCCTGATCGGCTCGGTCGGTTACTTCCCGGAAAAGTACGGCGACGGCATCATCCCGCTGGCCATCGATATTCTCTTGCGCAAATCCACGCCCCCGGCCGTCTTCACCAAGCACCAGCTGATCACGCACGAGAACGTGGATCACCACTACCCCAACGACGCCCTGATCAGCAAAGGCGACCTCGACGCGGCCCTGCTGGGGGTGCACTGAGCGCCGAGGTCGAGGCTCTCATCAAGGTGCGTCGGGCCCAAGCCGGAATGCAGCCAGCAGAGTCTTCCGCCAGCCCGTGACGCTGTTCCCGGAGTGTAACACCCAGCTTTGAACCTGGGTCCCCATCCGCCTGTGCTATCCTGAGATTTCCCTGGTAGAGGCGCGGCAGTCATCAGTAGCCGGCCGCATAGTTCCGGGCAGCTCCGGAGCGGCCGGCGAAAGGGACTGGTTCAGTTGTTCCGCCGAAACCGTCGCGGAGGGCACGCCGCCCGGCGGTTGGGGGGAGGGGTTAAGACCCGCCCACTGTCATCCGGTGATCCAAGGATCGGATGGAGCGCTACGAGGAGCGAACGAGCCGTCTCTCTCCTTCCCCGCCTCCGTTTTGATCCACAATCGAATATGGACGTCTTCGAACTCACGCGGACCCTCGTCGACATCGAGTCCATCACGGGCAACGAGCGCGGCGTGGGCGTGTGGCTGATGGAATACCTGGGAGCCCTCGCCGCGCGGCACGGCGGGCGGGTGGAGGAGATGCCGGTCGAGCCGAACCGGTCCAACGTCTTCGCCTGCTGGGGCGAACCCACCGTCACCTTCTCGACCCACCTGGACACGGTGCCGCCGTTTTTCGGCTCGCGCGAGGACGACGAGTTCATCTGGGGGCGCGGGGCGTGCGACACCAAGGGCATCGGCGCCTCGATGATCAAGGCCGTCGAAGCCATGCTCGACCGCGGCGTGCGCAATCTGGGACTCCTGTTCGTGGTGGGCGAGGAACGCAACAGCGCGGGGGCCAGCGCCGCCTCGCGAAATCCGCGAGGCGCGCGCTACCTGGTCAACGGCGAGCCTACGGAAAACAAGCTGGCCCTGGGATCGAAGGGCGCGCTGCGCTACGAATTCACGGCCACCGGACGCATGGCCCACTCGGCCTATCCGGAGCTGGGCGATTCGGCCATCGACAAGCTGCTGGATGCCCTCGAGCGCGTGCGGCGCATTCCTCTGCCCGTGGACCCGGTGCTGGGCGCCTCAACGCTCAACGTCGGCACTCTCAGCGGCGGCCGTGCGCCCAACGTCGTCGCCGACCACGCCTCCTCCGAGGTCATGATCCGGCTGGTCGCGGACGCCGAGCCGATGCGCCGGGCCGTGCGCGAAGCGGCCGGAGACAAGGTGGACGCGCGCGAGGTGCTGTGCATCCCGGCACTGCGCATGGAGGCGGTCGAGGGTTTTGAGACCTCAGTGGTCGCCTACACCACCGATATTCCGGTCTTCGGCGGCGCTTGGGGGCGGCCCCTGCTCATGGGTCCGGGCTCGATTCACGTGGCCCACACGGCGGAAGAACGGGTGGAGAAGGCGCAGCTTGTGGAAGCAGTAGCTCTGTACCAAAAACTAGCGGAACGGTTACTTGAATATGGAACGAAAGATTGAAGTCGGCGTGCTTGGCGCCACCGGCATGGTGGGCCAGAGTTTTGTGAAGTTCTTGCAGGGCCATCCGTGGTTCGACCTGAGGTGGGTCGGAGCCAGCGACCGCTCGGCCGGAAAGAAGTACCGGGAGGCGACTTCCTGGCGGCTCGACGGCGTCATGCCCGAGACCGTGGCGGACCTCACCGTGGAAGACTCGAAACCGGGCAACGCGCCCAAGCTGGTCTTCTCGGCGATGGACGCCTCCGTCGCCACCGAGATCGAGCGCGCCTTCGCCGAGGCCGGTCACGCCGTCGTCTCCAACTCGCGCAACCACCGCATGGAGCCGGACGTGCCGTTGCTGGTCCCCGAGGTCAATGCGGATCACCTGAAACTGATCCCGCTTCAGAAGAAGCGCGGCTGGAAAGGCTGTATCGCCACCAACCCCAACTGCTCGACCGTGGTGCTGACCATGGCGCTGGGACCGCTCAAGCGATTCGGCATCACGCGCGTGATCGCCACCACCATGCAGGCCATCTCGGGCGCGGGCTATCCGGGCGTGGCGTCGATGGACATCACCGCCAACGTGATCCCGTTCATCGGCGGAGAAGAAGAGAAGATGCAGCAGGAGGCGCAGAAGATCCTGGGCGACATCCCGGGCGAGTGCGTGGCGCCGCTAGCGGCGCGGGTCAGCGCGCACTGCAACCGCGTACCGGTGGTGAACGGCCACATGGTAGCCACCTCGGTCGAGTTTTCCACCAAGCCCACCGAAACCAGCCTGCGAGACGCCTTCGAGGGCTTCCGCGGCGTGCCGCAGGAGCGCAACCTGCCGAGCGCACCCCCGCGTCCCGTCATCTACATGCCCCAGCAGGACCGCCCGCAGCCGCGGCGCGACGTCGAGCGGGAGCACGGCATGGCGGTCTTCGTCGGCCGCCTGCGGCCCTGCCCGGCCCTGGACTGGAAGTTCATCGCGATGGGCCACAACACGGTGCGCGGAGCGGCGGGCGCGGCGGTGTTGAACGCCGAGCTGATGGTATCGGAAGGATTGTTGGACTGAGGCCGCGCATGATCGTCATGAAATTCGGCGGCAAGTCGGTGGAGTCGGCGGCCGCCATCGAGCGGGTGGCGGGCATCGTCAAGGAACGCGCCGCGCGTCGGCCGGTGGTGGTGGTTTCGGCCATGGGCAAGACCACCAACAAGCTGCTGGAGATCGCGCACGCCGCGGTCAACGGCGGCCGCGAACGGGCGCTGGAGTTGGCCACCGAACTCGAGGATTTCCACGCGCGCGAGGCCAGCAGGATCGTCCGCAAGCAGGATCTGCGGGAGATGGAGAAGATCCTGGAGACGCACTTCCAGGAGTTGCGCGAGCTGGCGCGCGGGCTGGCCGCCCTGGGCGAACTCACTCCCCGGTCGGTCGACGCGGTATCCAGCTACGGCGAGCGCCTGTCGAGCGCCATCGTGACCCTCGCTTTCCGGCGCTTCGGCATGGAAGCCGCGCACGTCGATTCGCGGCAGGTGATCGTCACCGACGCGCGGCACACGCAGGCCGCGCCGCTGTTTCCGGAGACCTACCGGCGGCTGGAGGAGGTTGTCTCTCCGCTGGCCCGCTCCGCGGTGGTGGTCATGGGCGGTTTCATCGGCGCCACCGAGGCGGGCGTCACGACGACCCTGGGCCGGGGCGGCTCGGATTTCTCGGCCTCCATCGTGGGCGCGGGCATCGGAGCCGAGGAGATCCAGATCTGGACCGATGTGGACGGCATGTTGACCTCGGACCCGCGCATCGCTCCGGGCGGCCACCGCGTCAAGCTGATCTCGTTCGGCGAGGCGGCCGAGCTGGCCTATTTCGGCGCCAAGGTCTTGCACCCCGCCACGGTGGTGCCAGCGGTGGAGAAGAACATCCCCGTCCTCATTCTCAACTCGCAACGGCCGCAGGCGGAGGGCACGCGCATCATCCCCGAGGCGGTGCCGTGCTCCAACGCGGTCAAGTCGATCGCTTGCAAGCAGTCCATCGCCCTGGTCAACATCGTCTCCACGCGCATGTTGATGGCCTACGGTTTCCTGAAGCGGATCTTCGAGATCTTCGACCGCTTCGAAACGCCGGTCGACATGGTGGCCACCAGCGAGGTCAGCGTCTCGCTGACCATCGACAACCTGTCGCGGCTCGACCGGATCGAAAAGGAGCTGCGCCAGTTCGCCGAAGTGACCATCGAGCGCGATCAGGCCATCGTGTGCCTGGTGGGCGACAACATCCGCTATGCGCCGGGCGTTTCGGCGCGAGTGTTCCGCGCCCTGGGCGACGTGAATGTGCGTATGATCTCGCAGGGCGCCTCGCTGCTCAACCTCAGTATCGTTGTCGACGGCGCGGACCTCAGGCGCGCCGTCGAGATGCTACACGGCGAGTTTTTCAGTGAACTCGACCCCGCGGTGTTTGACTGATATGAACCTGGCAATCGTCGGTTACGGCAAGATGGGCCGGATGATCGAACAACTGGCCCCGGAGCACGGTTTCACCGTCACCCTCAAGCTCGACGAGTTCAACAACGTGGACGGCGCCGGCATGACGAAGGAGAACTTCCGCGGGGTGGACGTCGCGGTGGAGTTCTCGACCCCGTATACGGTGGTGGACAACATCGAGCGGCTGGCGGCGCTGGGCGTCAACACGGTGGTCGGCACGACGGGCTGGAACCAGCATCTGGAGCGCGTGCGCGCGGCGGTGGAAAAGGGCGGCGCCGGCCTGGTCTGGAGCCCTAACTTCTCGATCGGCGTGAACATCTTCTTCCGCCTGGTATCGGAAGCCGCCCGGCTGCTGGCGA
>CAYOTD010000190.1:0-1836 GCA_964406685.1 uncultured Solibacteraceae bacterium
AAGCGCCGGCAGCGCGGGGATCCCGTTCTCAAGTTTCCCGGCGGCAACGTAGGTGTTGGCGGCGCTGTAGGACTGCGCAATCACCACCGGATAGGCTTCAAAGAGTTGGCGAGCCAGTGAGTTGGGGTTCGTGCTGATCCCGTAGCCCAACCGGATGACCGATTTCTGCCCCAGCCGGTAAGCCAACCCGAACCGCGGAGCGAACAGCTTCTTGCTGGAATACAGTCCCAGGTCGTCCGGGACCGAGCCGACGCCGCCCAGGTAGACCTTGTTGGTGGCCGGATCGTAGAGATCGAAGCCCCGGTGATCGCGCGTGGTCATCGGGTAGTACTCCCAACGGATGCCCAGGTTGAGGGTCAGGTTCCGGGTGACGCGCCACTGGTCGCGGAAGTAGAGACCGTCGTTCCAGGTGCGGCTGGTCATGGGGTTCAGGATCTGCGTGCTCTTGCCGTAACTCGACGTCAAACCCATGAGGAACGCCGCCATGGAGTTGTACTGCGTCGTGGCAGCCCCGCCCTTCAGCAGAGTGACGCCGCCGGTGAAGTTGAATCCCCCGCGGGGGCCGTAACCCGACTGCGGCTGGAACCGGTTCATGTGCTGGCGCGCGATCTCCACGCCCCAGCGGAGGTTGTGGGCCCCCCGGGTCCAGGCGGCATTGGCCGCGTACATGTACTGGTTGTCCCAACGGAAGCGCGGGCTGGAGGTCACCGGGTTCCCGATAGAGGTGTAGCCGGTGATGGCGAAATACGGGAAACCGCTCTGGCGGATGTCGGAGCCGTTGGTGCCGGGGATTCTCAGCACGTCGCTGCCGACGTTGGTCCCATAGAAGTTGTCATGGCCCAACTGCACCTGACGCGTGTAGCCGAGGTGCGCGTCCAGCAGGAACGAAGGCGTTAACACGTGAGTGATGCCGATCGTCGCGCTTCGCACGGTGCCGCCGTCGCTGCCCGGGAAGATGCCCGAGACCCCGGTTCCTCCCGCCTTGCCCAGGACGTGCTCGTCCGTCATGTCGTAGGTGAACTGGCTGTAGCGCCCGAAGGCCGTCGTCCGGCTGGAAGCGTTCCAGTTGAGCTTGATGTCGTAGTTGTTGCGGTTGAAAGCCAGCGGCGAGGAAACGAAGAGGTTGTTCGTTGTGCCCGGCAGGTTCGTAGACGGCAGCCAACTGAGAAGAGTGCTGGTGATCTTGCTGAAGCGACTGGCGGGGACCTGCGCGTTGGGAAAGGCCGAGCGCCCGCTTCCATCGGAGTTGCCGGTGGAGGGGTCGAAGATGTTGACGGCGTAAGCGGAGAAGTTGCCCGCGATCTGGTCGGAGGTGGGAAGGGTGGCGTAGGTGTTCGAACCTTCCCTCTGGCGGAGGCCCTCGAAGCTGCCGAAAAAGAACAGCTTGTTCTTGATCACGGGGCCGCTGCCCACCCCTCCGAACTGGTTCCAGACGCTCTTCGGGGTTCCCTGGTCCGCGGCGGTGAAGAAGCTCTTGGCTTTGAAGAAGCTGTTGGAGTTGTACTCGTAGAGAGAGCCGTGAAGGTCGTTGCCGCCCGACTTGATGATCACGTTGACCACCGCTCCGCCGACGAACCCCTGCTCGGCGTCGTAGCTGTTGCTGACCACGTTTACCGCCTCGATCGATTCCAGCGGCGGCACATACGCCGTCAGGTGGGGCAGCCACAGGTAGGTATTGCTGACCCCATCCACACGGGTGTTGTTGACCGCTGTGTTGGTGCCGTTGACCACCGTAGCCAGCGCGCCGGCCGGGTTCCCGGCCAAAGAGTTCGCCGGCGCCGGGGGCGTGAAGCCGGGCACCATCTTCAACAGCGACTGGTAGTTGCGGGCGCCGGG
>CAYOTD010000190.1:1855-8566 GCA_964406685.1 uncultured Solibacteraceae bacterium
CTGCGCGGCATGCCCTTCCACGGTGATGGCTTCCGCTGCCGGCCCAACCTCGAGCCGGACGTTCACTCTCACGGTCGCGTTGATCGAGACCAGAATGCCGGTCTTGACATAGGGCCGGAACCCGGCGGCGGTCACCTTGACCTCATAGGTCCCGGCCGGGATGTCGGGGAACAGATAGTCTCCCCGCTCACCTGATGTGCCTTCCCGGCGAAAGCCGGTCTCGGCGTTAAGAATACTGACGGGCGCCTGGGGTACCACCGCGCCGGTCTGGTCCTCGATTGTGCCCACCAGGCTGCCATATAGAACCTGCGCTTCCACACTCGACGGCAGGCAAACTATGACCGCCGCAAGAATGCCGAATATCCATCTCCTCATGCGAGACTCCTCGGAGGGCCTCTGCCCTTCGCCGATGCTACGCGAGGATGCTACCGGCGGGAAGTCTCTAGAGGTCTGTTACCGAACTGTTACGCTCTGTTTCGAAGCACTTACGGAGACAAAATGGAAAGCATCCAGCCTGCCCTTCACGAGCGAATTGGACTCCCTCTCGGCGAGCACGATCGCTTCGAAATAGGGCGGCGAGCCGTTCTTGGCCCACACCTGACCGAGCGTCTTGGCGCCCGCCGGTGAGATGAGGAAACTGGCCAGGGGCGCAGTATGGGAGGCGGAGAACAGCATCACCTGCGTCCCCGGTCCCTGCCCCGGCAAGATGGCGATGATCCCAGGCATCAGTTCGCGGTTCTCCGCGATACGGCGCGATGTCCACGCCTGCGGCTCTCCGGGAGCCGGCGTACGGTTGACGATGTTGCTGCCATCCACCGTGGCAAAGTGGGAGCGCGCCAGGAACTCGCGCGTGTGCGGGGAGGCGTTCGGAAAACCCATGATGATCAGGTTGTGATTGCCGAACAACTCCAGCGACAGGTCCCCTGTTCCGGTCACCTCAAGGTTTCGGCCGGCAGAGGCGAGGTACTGAACCAGCCTGACGGCGCCCAGCGCGTCCGAGGTGACGGTGTAGGACTGCGAAAGCTGCGGCGGGCCAAACAACTCAGCCAGCCGCTTCAGCGGAGCCGAACGTTCGTACCCCTGGAAGTCGTCAACCCGCACGTCGCGCGCGCGCAGGCGCCGCCCCGGCCAACTGCAGAACGCCGGAGTCGGGATGATCAACTTGACCGGCCTGCCATTGCTCCAGAACCCGCGCCAGAACTCCGGCAACTGCACGGGCTGGGGCGGGACTTGCCCTCGCTGGGAATAGACGGCCACCAAGATGGCCACCACCGCCACCGCCGACGCGGCGGCGCTGGCCATCTTCCAGCGGAGGACCCCATCGCCCGGCGGCCGGGCGATGGGCAATTCCGGCGGAACGGCCGGCCGCTCCTGGACCTCGATATGGTAGGAACCCGGCGGAACGGTCAGCACAAGGCCGGCCACGGCCCCTTCGCTCTCGTGGTACTCCTTCAGCTTCTGCCGCAGGCGGGCGATGTGGACGCGCACGGTAGCGTCCACGCGGGGATCGAAATCCGGGCGGCGCTGGAGCGCGTCGACCGCGATGGCGTACTCCGTGACGTCCTGGTGGCGGTTCTCCCAGAGATAAACCAGCAAGCGCCGCAGCGCCACCGCCTTGCGGAACGTGGCGCTCTCCAGGATCGGCTGAATCTCGGAAGCCGCTGCCGTCCCGGACTGGCTCGCCTGGTCCAACACGTCACTGAGATGGTAGCACGCGCGTGCCGCGCCTACTTGCGCAGCGCCGCGGCGAAGCGGCTGGCTGTCTCGAAGCGTTCCGCCATCGCGGACGAGGCCATCTCGCCGCGCACGCGCTGGAGCATCTCGATGTACGCTTCCAGGGCGTCCGCGATACAGGCCTGGTTGGTATCAAGGATGTCGCGCCAGATGTCGTAGGAGCCCATCGCCAGCCGGGTCATGTCGGCCAGCCCCGGACCGGCGGCCTGCCGCGCGCCCTCGTCCAGCCGCCCGGCAAGCAGCGCCGCCAGCGCGGTGGAGGCCAACTGGGGCAGGTGCGAGGTGAGCGCCACCGCGCGGTCGTGCGCGGCGGGGTCGAGGATCAGCGTCACCGCTCCGATGCGTTCCAGCCAGCTTCGGAATTCGCGCGCCTGGGGCGTCTCCAGTTGCGCCCCATCCACCGGCGCCAGCACGTAGGTGCGGCCTTCGAACAGCGCCGCCTCCGCCTCCGCCACACCGCGCGTTTCCTTGCCCGCCATGGGGTGCCCGGCCAGGAACGCGTGAGCCGGTAGGCAGCGCGAGAACTCGGCCACGATGCGTTCCTTGGTGCTGCCGGCGTCGGTCACCAGGCAACCGGGACGGACCAGCGGGCCCAGCGCTCGAATCGTCTCCAGGATCTTTGCGATCGGCTGCGAGAGGTAGATCAGGTCGGCGCGCGCGGCGGCTTCGGCGAGCGGGACGCCTTCGTCGATCACGCCCAGCGCCGCCGCCTCGCGGAGGGTACGCCCGGAGCTGACGCCCAGAATCCGGTCATCGAAGCCGGCGCGGCGCAGCGCCAGGGCGAACGATCCCCCGATCAGCCCGACTCCAACGACGGCCACCGTGCGCATAGAGTCAGACCGTCCGGCCCACCGCCTGCGCGATGATCCGCAACTGCGGCACCAGTTCGGCGAACTGTTCCGGCCGCAGCGATTGCGCGCCGTCGCTCAGCGCCTGGTCCGGGTTGGGGTGGACCTCGATCAGCAGCCCGTCGGCGCCCGCGGCCACCGCGGCCCGCGCCATGGGAGGCACTTTGTCGCGCCGCCCGGTGCCGTGCGAGGGGTCGGCCATCATGGGCAGGTGCGACAGCTTCTTGATGATGGGGATGGCCGAGATGTCCATGGTGTTGCGCGTGTAGGTTTCGAAGGTGCGGATACCGCGCTCGCACAGGATGACGTCGTAGTTGCCGCCGGCGAGGAGGTACTCGGCCGACAGCAGCAGTTCTTCCAGGGTCGCCGAGATGCCGCGCTTAAGCAGCACCGGCTTCTGGAGCTTGGCCAGCTCCTTCAGCAGGCTGAAGTTCTGCATGTTGCGCGCGCCCACTTGCAGGATGTCCACGCAGTCGAGCATGAGAGGAATCTGCGTCTGGTCCATGACCTCGCTGACCACCAGCAGACCGTGCCGGTCGGCCGCCTCGCGCAGCAGCTTCAAGCCCTCCTCGCCCAGGCCCTGGAAACTATAGGGCGAGCTGCGCGGTTTGAAGGCCCCGCCGCGAATGACCTTTGCGCCGGCGGCCGCGACCTGTTCGGCGGCCAGCAGGATCTGGTCGCGGTTCTCCACGCTGCAAGGCCCGGCCATCAGGACGACGGCCTCGCCGCCGATCTCGACGCCGCCGACCTTGACCACCGTTCCGCCGGGGCGAAAGCTGCGGCTGGCGAGCTTGTAACTCGACATGATCCGGCGGCATTCCTTCACCCCGTCCATCACCTCGAAATCCGCGGGATCGAAATCGTCCTTCGGCCCCACCCCGCCGAGCACAGTATGCACGACGCCGGTGGAGCGGTGCACGGTGAAACTCATGGCCACCATGCGATCGATAACGCGCTGGATCTGCTGCTCGGTGGCGTCCTGCTGCATGACAACGAACATGGGATTACTCCTCGCCGGCGTCCGCTTCGGCGGCCGCCCGCTCCTGCATCCGAATCTTCTGCACGGTCCGCATCTCGTCGATGATACGCTCGAAAACGCGCCGCGCGGCCTCCGGCGGCAGTGGGCCGCGGTTGTGGCCGGTCACGTTGGCAAAGACCTCATCCTCGCGCTTGGGTTCGTAGATCGGCAGGTCCAGGTGCCGTTTCACCTGCCCGATGCGCTCCACGATGCGGGTCCGCTCGTTGATCAGGTCCAGAATCCGCCGGTCGAGCTCGTCGATCCGGTCGCGGCAATCCCCCAGGATACGCAACCCGTCTTCGCGATTCATCGGCATCCCTCCCTCAGCGGCGCCGCGAGGGTGCGCGTGAAACCCTCCAGACGCGCCTCCAGCGAGGCCTCGGCCAGATTCTGTTCGATCAGGCGCACGAAGGCGCTGCCTACCACCGCGGCGTCGGCGACACGGCAGACCTGGGCCACGTGCTCGGGCCGCGAGATGCCGAACCCCACCGCCAGCGGCAAGCCGGACTCCTGGCGCATGGCGGCCGCCAGCGGCGCCGCCGCCCCCGACAACGACGCGCTCTCTCCCGTGACCCCGGTGCGCGAAACCAGGTAGATGAAGCCGCTGGAGTACTTCGCCACCAGCCGCAGGCGTTCCGGCGTGCTGGTGGGCGCGGCCAGGAAGACCGTGTCGAGCCCGGCGCGGCGCAGCACCGCGACATACGGTTCGGCTTCCTCGACGCTCAGGTCGGTGAGCAGGCAGCCGTCGATGCCGGCCGCGGCGGCGTCGCGCGCCAGCGCCTCGACACCGTAGCGCAGCACCGGGTTCAGGTACGTGAACAGAAGAAGGGGAATCTGAGACCGGCTGCGCACACGGCGGGCGATCTCCAATACGTCGCGCAGCCGCGTGCCGGCCTGAAGGGCGCGCGCCGCGCCGCGCTGGATCACCGGACCGTCGGCGATGGGATCGGAGAACGGAACGCCCAACTCGATCAGGTCCGCCCCGCCGCGTTCCAGCGCTTCGACCAGGGCCGGCGTGCGGTCCGGCGCGGGGTCGCCGGCCGTCAGGTAGGCGATCAGTCCTTTGCGGCCCTCGGCCCGGAGTCGCGGAAAAAGCCGGCTGATGCGTGTCTCAGTCATCGAGATCCTTCACGTTTTCGCGGTAGATGTCGATGTCCTTGTCGCCGCGCCCGGAGACGTTGACGACAAAGACCTCTCCCTTCGCCTCGGGCGCGCGGCGAATCGCTTCGGCCACCCCGTGCGCGGACTCCAGTGCGGGCAGAATGCCTTCGGTCTCAGCGAGAGTCCGCGCGGCCGCGATGGCCGTCGCGTCATCCGCCACGACGTACTCCGCCCGGCCGCGGTCCCGCAGCCATGCGTGCTCGGGACCCACCAGGGCGTAATCCAGCCCCGCCGAAACGGAATGGGTCAGCGCCACCTGTCCGTCGTCATCCTGCAACAGGTAGCTGTAGGCGCCCTGCAATACGCCCGGAGCGCCGCCCGCGAACCGCGCCGCGTGTTCGCCCAGCGCCGTGCCGCGCCCGCCGGCTTCCACACCGATCAACCGCACCTGCTCGTCGGGGATGAAGGAATGGAAGATGCCGATGGCGTTCGATCCACCGCCCACGCAGGCGATCACGGCATCCGGCAACCGGCCCTCGGCGGCCAGGATCTGCCGCCGCGTCTCCTCCCCGATCACCGCCTGGAAATCGCGCACCATCAAAGGGTACGGGTGCGCGCCCAGGGCGGAGCCGAGCAGGTAGTAGGTGTCGTAGACGTTGGTCACCCAGTCGCGCATGGCTTCGCTGATGGCGTCCTTGAGCGTGCGGCTGCCGGAGGAGACGCCCACCACCTTCGCTCCCAGCAGACGCATGCGGAAGACGTTGAGCCGCTGCCGGCGCATGTCCTCTTCGCCCATGTAAACGACGCACTCCAGGCCGAACAGCGCGCACACGGTGGCGGTGGCGACGCCGTGCTGGCCCGCCCCGGTCTCGGCGATGATCCGCTTCTTGCCCATGCGGCGCGCCAGCAGCACCTGCCCCAGGCAGTTGTTGATCTTGTGCGCGCCGGTGTGCAGCAGGTCCTCACGCTTGAGGTAGAGGCGCGCGCCGCCGAGCGTCTCGCTCAACCTTCGCGCGGGCCACAGCGGCGTCGGCCGCCCGGCGTAGTTGGCGAGCAGGTCGTCGAGCTCACGCCGAAACGCCGGGTCGCGCTGCGCCTCCTGGTAGGCTCTCTCCAGTTCCTCGAGCGGAGCCATCAGGATCTCGGGCACAAACCGCCCGCCGTAAGGTCCGAAGTGCCCGCCCGCATCGGGTTGCGAAATCATGCCAGTGCCGCCTTCAGAAATGCTCTCATCTTGCCGTGATCCTTGCGCCCCGGCGCCGCCTCCAGGCGCGAGCAGGCGTCCACCCCCCATGGTTGCGCGATTTCGATGGCCGCGCGCACATTGCCGGCATCCAGGCCGCCCGCGATGACAATCCGGCGGCCCAGGCCTCGCGCCCGCCCCCAGTCGAAGGGCCGTCCCGCGCCGCCGTAGAGGGTCTCGGCCGGGCCGTCGAGCAGGAACGCCTCGACGTCATAGCCGGACATCTCCTCCGGCTGGAAGCGCTCACTCACACGGAATGCCTTCCAGGCGCGCGTGCCGCCAGGTAGCGCCTCGGGAGGCTCGTCGCCGTGCCACTGGGCGACGTCGAGCCCGGCCACGCGCATCGTCTCCAGAATGGCGCCGGAAGTCTCGTTCACAAAGACGCCCACCGTGAGGATGCCTGCGGGGAGCCGCTCGACGATGCGCGCCACGGCCCCGGGGGCGATGTAGCGGGGGCTGGCCGGGTAGAAGTTGAATCCCAGCGCCGAAGCGCCAGCGTCGACCGCCGCCAGCGCGTCCTCCAGGCTGGTGATGCCGCAGATCTTCACGAGCATCTCAGCAGCGCCCGCAGCGCTTCGGCCGGATCGGCCGCTCTCATCAAATGTTCCCCCACCAGAAAGGCGCGATATCCCGCGGCCGCCAGCCGGCCGATGTCGGCGCGCGAGTGGATGCCGCTCTCGCTGACCGCGAGCGCGCCGGCAGGCATCCGGCCGGCCAGGGCGAGCGAAGTGTCCAACGTTACTTGGAAGGTGCGCAGGTTGCGGTTG
>CAYOTD010000191.1:0-8554 GCA_964406685.1 uncultured Solibacteraceae bacterium
GTTCCGAAGCGGGAGGTGTTGCGCGCGGAGATGGGCGGCAGGTCGAGGTTGTCGCACAACTCGGGGCTCAGGGCCAGGCAGATCAGCCCGCGGCCGTGGACGGCCATGAAATTGATGATCTCCGGGGTGACCAGTTCCGCGGCGACCGTCAAGTCGCCTTCGTTTTCGCGATCCTCGTCGTCCACGACGACCAGCATGCGCCCCGCGCGGAACTGCTCGATCGCCTCCGGAATGGAAGCAAAAGGCATAGGGGACTCTCTTCAGGATACAATCCGGCGCGGGCGGGCGCGAAGGGGGTGTGGAAAAGGGGTCGAAAGGCAGGCGAAAACAAGGCGAATATATTGTAAAATGTGTTGCAAAATAAGGATCTTATTGGTTTTGTTCGGTCAGTTTTTGTTTTGCGCGGCCGGGGGGGGCGAAGAGGGCCGGCAGCGGCGATTCGAGTATAGCATGGGGCCGGTTACGCCATCGCCTCGCAGAGTTCGGCGAGGCTGAGGGCAAAAGCGGGGTCAGAGGTGGCGGATGCGGAAGGCAACGCAACCGGCCAGGCGTTCCTGCATCTCGCTGATGTGGCCGTCCTTGGAGAGGATCTCGACGACGGCCAGCAGCGGGGTGCGAAAGACCGGCTCACTTGGTCTGCCTTGAACCAGGCAGATCTCGGGGAGAAGAGAGCGGCGACCACATTGTCCGCCCGGTCTGTCAGCGGGACGGGGCGTCCGGCGCGGGTTCGGGGACCCGCCGTACCGTCCGGCCGGTTCTCCCACTGCTGTTGCGATATACTGGCTCGGGCTCGCGGATCTGGAATCTGAAACTCCTAAAGAGTGCCCGCGGGCGTTGGAGGAGCGGTCATGGATGTGCTCATTGGATGTTGCCTTGGGGTGTTTCTCTATCTGCTGGTCCGCGTGGGTCTGTTCGGCATCTACACCGTGGACCAGAGCCAGCGGGCGGTCAAAACGAGTTTCGGGCGGGCCGAGCGGGTGGCCGGCGGCCGGACCACGCTGGACGATCCCATTGCGGAGTTGCTGCGGCCGGAAGAGCGTTCGCGCTACGCCTATCCGCAGGTGCGGGTGATCGGGCCCGGAGGACCGTATCTGAAGATGCCGTGGGAGAAGGTCCACAAGGTCTCCGTCGCCACCGCCACGGTGAACATGGCGCTGGACCTGGAAGACCGCACGGCGAACGAAGGCGGGACGCGGCTGGAGGCGGTGACCAAGGACCAGTTGAACACGGGACTGACGGGCCAGATCCGCTACCGGGTGAGCGAGAGCAACCTGTACGCGTTCCTGTTCGGCATCAAGTGGCCGCTGGTGCACGTGATGGCCTACTTCGTGTCGGTGCTGCGGCAGAGGATCGCCAACTTCGAGGCCAAGACGGCCGCGCAGAGTCCGGCGGAAGGCGCGCCGGGCGCGGTGGCGGGAGTGCCGGGAAGCGAGGTGATCGGGGTCTCGATCAACGACCTGCGCAAGAACCTGCGCGACCTGAACGAGTATATGGATATGGAGTGCCGCTCGGCGGCGGCGCGCTACGGCGTGATTCTGGACGCCTCGCTGATCACGGGCATCGACCCTCCGCCGGAGGTGGAATCGGCCCTGGCCGCCATCAACACGGCGCACAATTCGGTGTCCAGCGACATCTCCCTGGCGCAGGCTTCCGCCGACCAGAAGATCGTCCAGTCCCGGCGCGCGGTGGAGATCGAGACGTTGAAGGCGCAGGCCGAGACGCAGCCGATCCAATCGCTGGCGGCGGAGCTGGCCGAGTTGTACCGCGCCGGTCCGGGGGTGCTGGAGGCATACCTGAGAAATGTCCGGTTGAAGCTGTACGAGAAGGCGCAGCAAGTCTACCTGGAGGCGCGGCGATGACGTTCGACATGGTGATTGCGGCGGTAGTTACCTTCCTGGTGCTGTTTGTCGCGGTGCCCATCCTGCTGGCCCTTATGCGGCTGTTCGGGTTCTACGCCGTCGTGCGCGAGCGCACCTGCCGGGTGTATGTGCTGTTCGGCAAAGTGCTGAAGGTGATCGACGAGCCCGGATTGCACATCCTGCCTTTCGAGCTGGGGCCGGCGGCCTTTTTCATCAATTTCCTGGGGAAGTGCTACACGCTTGATTTGCGGCTCGACCAGGAGTACCTGCGCAGCCAGCCGGTGAACTCGGAAGAGGGGGCGCCGATGGGGATCGGCATCTGGTACGAGATGTGGATTACCGACCCGCTGGCCTACCTGTTCAAGAACACCGATCCGCGGGGTTCGCTGCGGGCCAACGTCAGCAACGCCACGGTGCGCTGCCTGAGCAACATGCCGCTGGCCGAGATGCTGGAGACGCGGCACACGATGAGCCAGACGGTGCGGAGCGAGGTCTCGAGCAAGTCGCAGGAGTGGGGCTACAAGCTCGGGTCGGTCTACATCCGCAAGGTCCATTTCCGCGACGCGGGGATGATCCGGCAGATCGAAGAGAAGGTGGTCAACCGGCTGCGGCAGGTGACTTCGGCCATCCGGCAGGCGGGGGCCAACCAGGTGAGCGTGATTACCAGTTCGGCGGAACGCGAGGCCTCGGTCGAGTTCGCCAAGGCGGCGGCGATCCGGCCGAACACGCTGAAAGTCGTGTTGAGCGGGATCGCGCGGGAACCGGTGGTCACCAACGCGCTGTTCGAGATCCTGGAGACGCAGAAGCTGCTGGAGAGCCAGGCCGGGTTGACGCTGTTCGCGGCCGGGCCGCACTATCGCGCGCTGTCGAACCTGCTGGCGGCGGAAGGTGGCGGCGCGGAGCCGGCGGGCGGGCAGGCGCAGGCGGAGTGCCAGGGAGGGGAGACGGGGTACTCGGGGTAAGGAAAGGGAACTCCTACTTCACAGCTATCGTTACACCATCCGGGCTATGTGCCGAGCCTGCTCGAAGGACGATGGGGACGGACGGTCCCGGCGTGACGCGTTGTGGCACGAGTACGTGCAATTGAGAAACACCGTCCACTTGACCGGGAGCTGAGACGGCATCGTGAACCGTTGCATCCTCGCCGCCGATTGTCACCGAGACCGGCAGAGCGGGCCTCTTTCCGCCGGTGGGCTCGATTCCGCCTGTCACACCGCCGGGAACGGTCTGGCCCAGTCCGGTGGCGAGTACTCTGATCGTGGAGCCGCGATCGGCAGGATGCGCCGCGTTGTTTGCGGAGCCATCCTGATTCGCGGCGTCCGCCTGGCCCTGACCGGAACCGTCCGCTGTGAAGATCCCCGGCGCCGAGGGGGCCACGGGCACCCCGGCGGCGATGGCGCGCACGCCTTCGAACTCCACCGCGATGTCCACTGACGGCGTGCCTGCGACCTCGAAGGGAACGACGAGATTCACCTGCGTTTGCGAAGCAAAAAGGATGGGCGCGGGCGTGTCTCCAAACAGGACGCGCGCGCCGTTCAGGTTCGTGCCGACGTTTCCATTCGCATCCAAGCTGAACCCGGCCGGCGCGGCGGGTCCGATATTCAAACCATGAATGCTGAGGATCTCGCCAGCGGCGACCGCGCCCACCGTCTGCGACGCGCCATTCGCAACGGTAACACCCAGGGGAGGCGCATCGGGCAGCAAACGCGGCACGGCCGCCGTCACGTTGAGCGTGACGGGCACAACCACCGAATGCGGCGATCCGGGAGGGGCGGTGATTGTGAGGGCGCCGTCGTAGGCGCCCGGCGGCAGGTTTCGGGCGTCGGCTGCAACATAGACCTGACCATACCGGATGTAGCGCGGCGGCGGAATGGTCAGCCAGGCGTTCCCGTCGGACGTTGCGACTGTGGCGGTCGAGTCGACGGGCATGCCATTGCCGGTCACGGTGAGGGTGTGGGCGGCGAGGTCCTCGGAACCATAGTTGCCGGTCGAAGAACCGCTGGGGATCGAAAAGACCAGACGCGGAGGCGATACGAAGACCGGCGGAGGCAGCCTGTCACGGCGGACCAGCATGACCTGCTTCGTCACACTGTTTGCAGGGCCCCGGACAGTAACGTAGTTTAAGGCGCCGGTGTCCTTGCTGGAGAGCGCGGCGGGATTGGCGGTCACGGTGACGGTGGCCGGGGTCGCGCCCTCGGCCGGAGCCACGGAGAGCCAATCCCCATTGACGTCCGGTGAATTGCGTACGAACGCGGAGAACCTTGCGGGATCTCCTGAGCTGGTCACCTGCAAGCCGACAGGATCCGGTGCGGCACCGCCGGCGCTCACGACGAAATCCAGGAAGGCAGGACCCTGGACCGAGATCAGACTCGTTGTGACACGAAGAGTCAACGCGGTGGTTTGAGGCGAATAGACCGGAGAATCGGGAGTGATGGTGATGGCGGCCGTGTACTCGCCGGGAGCGAGCGATGCCGGATCGAGGTTGATGGTGATTCCCACAGGTTTGCAGACACTGGAGGGCAGGCAGGTGGCGCCTCCCTGGGGTGAGATGGCGAGCCATCGTCCGCCGTCCGCAGTCGTCGCAGACGCGGTGAATCGGGCCGGCAAGGCGGAGGCGCTGACGGCCAGAACCAGAGGCTTCGGCGGCGCGGAGCCAACCAACCAGGCCACGCAGGGCGGATCCGACGTGGTTCCGTGAAATGGATCCACCGAGCAGGATGGCTTTCCACCTTCCCAGTCCAGATACAAGCGCGGCGTGATCGCATCAGGCGGGACCGCAGTCAGTTCCGGCGTTGTGCCGCCCCCGGCGCTCGAATCGGATGACGCGAATTGAAGCATTCGAACCGGCTGAGAAGAGTAGAGCGACCAGGAAGTCTGGCTGCCTGCCGTAGCAATAGTGGGGGCAGTGGTCGCGATCTCGCCCGGACCGAGTTCCACAATTCGGCTGTCGGAGAACTGGTTGACGCCTCGATTCGATCGCACCTGATAGGTCAGGTAGATCGGATCCGCATTCGGGTTCTGCACCATAGGCCATCCGCCAGCGGCGACATAGGTACGCAAGGGAAAGATCGGCCATAACGTAGTTTCCGGGGCCGACGAGCGGAGTCTTCCCCGCAGAGCCGAGTAGAAGTCCGCCTGCGCGCCGTCCGGATTCCGCACCACTACTCGCTTGCCCGTGAGGTCCGCCGGCGCGCCCAGCGTCAAGTAGACCGCCTGCGGTCCCACGAATTCGGCCGGGCGCACGACCACGCCCTCGACCTCTACCGCAGTGGCCGGCTTGAATCCCCTGCCGTCGATGCGGACTCTCGTCCCGGCCGGCAGAAGCCCTCCGCCTGGAGTCGCGCTATCGATGGAGAGGCTTCCGCCCACCTTCATCTGCGCGGGCGCTGCGGACGGCAGGTACCGGTTTCCCTCCACATCTCTCCATGGCTTGCCAGGGGTGGCGGCGATGATCGAGGCTGTGTCTCCCGGTTTTGCGCTCGCCAGGACGGGCACCGTGACGAGGATCACCGGCATCTTCGGTAATCGTCCGATCCCGCCCGAAGGCGAACTGAACTGCGCGTCGAGGTGGCGATCGCGGATGTCCGCCACGCCGATCTGATCGCCGGCGGCACTGAACACGTCGACAGCGGCCACGGGTCCAAAGACGCTGGGATCGAGGTCCATGACCAGCCTTCCGCTGGCGATACGGCAAGGAACTGCCAGGGAGAGGCGGATCTGCGCCATGGCGCCAGGCGGGACACTTGCCACAGAGGTCTGAAGCGCGATAGCGGATTGCGGAACCCTGGCTGCGGCTGCCTCAGAGGAAGAGGGCGACGGAACAGCCGATGCGAGCAACAGGACAGAGATGGAGGTCATGGCTGTGCCTCGGCGGGGAAATGCGCCTGGCCAGCGGGCGCCCATGGTTTCGACATCTCCCATTATCCAGCTTCCAGAGACGACGGGTTAGTCGGGATAGAGGGGGCGGCGATGGATGACCGTTCCCTGACGGTCGCAGTTCAGTTACTTAAGAGTGCGGGTCAGGGGTTGAGCCAGTTGCGGCGTTCGATGATGGTGGGCGGCTCGTAGGTGAAGCCGGCGGCGAGCCGCTTCTCTTCGCGCCGGGCGGTCCATAGAAGGATGGGGCCGGCGAGGGTGGCCCAGATGCGGGACCAGGCGCCGAACTCGCGCTCGATGTCGCCGCGCAAGGAGCGCACCTGGTCGCTGATGGCCTTGTTGGTCCGTTTCAGCCGCTTTTCCATGGCCCAGAGCACGGCGCTGTAGGCGTTCTTGACCGAGCGCACTTCCCACTCGAAGCGGCGGCGGACGCGCTCGTCGCTATAGTCCTTGTAGCGCTTCCAGCCTTCGAGGGTGGTGCGGCAGATGCGGAAGATGCTGGGGCCGTTGACCTCGAAGTCGCGCCAGAAGGCCCAGTCGAGGAACTTCTTCGAATCGTCGCGGGAGATGGCGGTGTGCTCGAAGTTGAACTTGAACTGGCCATGGATGTCGGCCAGGTCGACGTCCAACATGCGGTTCTCCTCGCTCATCCGGCGGTAGAGGGGGGTGCCGGGAACGGGAGTGTAGAGCATGAACTGGTGGAAGTCGGTCTGGTGGGCGATGGCGTGCTCGATCTCCCCGACGATGTTGTCGGGGGTGTGATGGTCCATGCCGACAATGGTCGAGCCGAGCAGCTTGATGCCGTGCCGGCGCATTTCCCGCGTCAGGGCCATGGTGTCAACGCCGTCGAGCTTGGAGTATTCCGAACGCGGCGATTCCAGCCCCATCCAGACCCAGGAGATCCCCAACTGCACCAACTCCTCCATGGTGTACTTGCGGATGGCGTTGGCCGAGGAGAAGACGTAGAAGGCCCAACTCTTGTCGTGCTTCTTCATGCGGTCGAGCAGTTCCATCGCGCGGCGGCGCTGGAGCAGGAAGTTCTCGTCCATGATGAAGAACGAGTGGGCGTGGATCTTCTCTTCCGCCTCGCACATCAGGCGGAACAGCTCTTCGCCGGTTTCAAAGAAGTTCAGGACCTTGCCTTTGCCGCCGAAGAAGGCCGAGGTGGTGCAGAAGTCGCAGCCCATCGGGCAGCCTACCGAGGGGATGATGGTCGCGGCGGTGTCGCCGGCGCCGTTGGGGATCTTGATTCCCATGACGCGCACGTCGAAGCCGGAGACGATCTGGGGGTGGTGGATGGGGGCGGCGGGGTCCTCGCCCAGGTACTCGCGCATCCAGGAGATGCCGTCGCCGCGCACGATGTGATCGGCATCGATCATCTTGTCGATGCCGGGGATGGCGGTGACGTGGCCGCCGACGACGATGGTGGAGTGGGGAGACAGCTCCCGGGCCATGCGGCACATCTCGCGGACCTTGCCTACGTTGACGATGATCGAGGAGATGCCTACCACATCGTAGTGATTCCGCCTCAGCTCCGCCGCGAAGGCCTCGCGCGTGGGGAAGTCGAGCACGGTGCAAGGCGCCGACACATTGTACTGAATCATCATGATGCCCCAGGAGCGGTGGAACATGCGCAGGGAGAAGGGGCCCTGGGCGCGGGTCACCTGATTGTGGTACAGCTCCATGGGGTTGATGGCGCGGCCGCCGAATTGGTCGTCCTGAGCGTAGGGGCCGAAAACGGAGCTAAGCAGAATGCGGGCGCGAACGCCCTTCGGGTGCTGAATCATTACGCGGGCTCGATGCCGGGGACACAATCCCCTACCCGTTACTATAGCAGGGAGGCGGGGCTGCGCGCGCCCGTGCTAGCATTGTCCCGATGGGCCTTCGGACCGTCTACACGGAATTGGACGGGGCGGCCGCGAAGTTCGGCGACCGTGTCGCGCTCCATCAGCCCTACACGAGCGGCGGGAAGACCCACTACCGGACCTACAGCTGGATCGAATACCGGGACGCGGTGCGTGAAATCGCCTGCGGGCTACGCCGTCTGGGCGCCGGCCGGGGCGATATCGTGGCGCTGGATTCGGAAACCCGCGCCGAGTTCTACCTGGCCGACATTGGGATCATGACCGCGGGGTGCGTGGCGGCGGCGCTATACGGGAGTCTGCCGTCGATCGACCTGGTGGAGACGCTGCGGGCCACCAAAGCCACGATCGTCTTCGCCGAGGACGCGCGGACGATGCGCGCGCTGTGCGACGCGGGGGCGGGCGCGCTGCCGCGGCGGTGGGTGCTGCTGACGGGGGAGAACCGCGACGCCCTGTCGCTGGACCAGGTGCGGGCGATGGGGCGGGAAGCGATGGCGGCGGATGCGGGCTTGTTCGAGCGCATCTGCGCGGAGGCGAGCCCGGAAGATCCCGCCATCCTCTATATGACCTCGGGGGCGACGGGGGAGCCCAAGATGGGGCTGGTCAGCCAGTACGCCCTCACCAGCAACATGAGGCACGGCACGCAGGTGCTGCCGATGGGGCCGGAGGATTCCGCGCTGGTCTTCCTGCCGTCGGCGCACATCGCGCAACGGGTGGTGCTGGAGTTCGTGCCGATTCCCCTCGGGCTGCCGGTGTGGTTCTCCGAGAGCCTGAACAAGCTGCCGCAGGAGCTGCGGACCATTCGTCCCACGATGTTTCTGGCGCCGCCGCGGGTGTGGGAGCGGATGTACTCGGCCATCTACACGGAGCTGCGCAAACGCCCGGCGGTGTCGCGCAAGATGTTCTACGGCGCGGTGGGGCTGGGGCTGGAGGCGGCCCGCTGCCGGCACGAAGGGC
>CAYOTD010000192.1:0-8546 GCA_964406685.1 uncultured Solibacteraceae bacterium
TCCAGGATGGTCTGTAGCCGGGCGGCGTCGTTGAACTCCTTCCACGCTTCCGCCTTGCGCAGGATAGCCGCGGCTTCCGCCGTGCCTTGCGCCTCGATGGCCTTGG
Source organism: uncultured Solibacteraceae bacterium (assembly GCA_964406685.1). Taxonomy (GTDB): domain Bacteria; phylum Acidobacteriota; class Terriglobia; order Bryobacterales; family Bryobacteraceae; genus JACQZT01. The sequence continues at coordinate 107 of CAYOTD010000192.1, forward strand.
CCTGCGCCACGCCGATGGCCTCGATCTTGGCGGCCTCGGCGCGGCCTTCGGCCTCCAGCGCGGCGGCCCTGCCAGCGCCCTCCTTGCGCAGCCTCTCCTGCTCGGCTTCGGCCATGGCGATCAGCGCCGAACGCCGGCCTTCGGCCTCGAGGATAGCCGCCGACTTGGCCGCCTCGGCGCGCACGATGGCCGCTTGGCGCTCGGCGTCGGCCGGCTTGATGACGGTGGCTTCCAGTTCCTTCTGCCGGCGCATGACCTCCTGCTCCTGCACCGAGATCATCTCCTGGGTGCGGGTGCGCTCGACCTTGACCTCCTCGGCCACCACCGCCTGCCGCGCCTGCGCCTGGGAGAGCGGGCCGGCCTGGGCGGCACGCGCCTTCTGCGTCTCCACTTCGGCCTGATACTGCGCCTGGCGGATCTGGAAATCGCGCTGCGCCTGGGCGATGTTGGCCTCGGCGTCCAGTTTCGCCCGCTCGCCTTCCTGCAACGCCTGGGACGATTTGATCTTGGCGTCGCGCGTCGCCTCGGCCTCCCCGATGGTGGCGTCGCGCTTGACCTCCGCCGTGCGGCGCTTGCCCAGGGCGTTCAGGTACTCCTCTTCGTCACTGACTTCCTGGATGGTCAGCACGTCGACACCCAGACCCATCTTCTCGAGGTCCGCCGCGGCCTCGCTGGTCAGTTTCTGGGCGAAGCTCTGCCGGTCGCTGTTGACCTCTTCCACCGTCAGGGTGCCCAGGATGGAGCGCAGGTGGCCTTCCAGCGTCTGGAAGACGACGCCGTGAATCTGCTGCGGCGTCATACCCAGGAAGCGCTCGGCGGCGGCGTGCAGCGAAGTCTCGTCGCTGCGAATCTTCACGTTCGCCACCGCCTTGACCGAAACCGGCACGCCCTTCAGCGTATAGGCCCGCGAGATTTGCAGCGGGATGGTCATGACGTTGAGCGAGAGGTAGTCGACCTTCTCGAGCAACGGAATGCGCAGGGCCGCGCCGCCGCGCACCATGCGGTATCCAACGAAACGTCCGTCGGCGAGCTTTCGCTTCCGGCCGCTCAGCACCGCCACCACGTTGGGAGCGACCTTGAGGTAGTTCCGGCTGAACAGCGCCGCCGCGATGAACAGCGCCAATACTACGGCCAGAACGATGAACGGCAGAAGAAGTCGAGTTGCGTCAGCGAACATTGAATGGCCTCCGAAAACCCTTACTGCGGCCGGACGATGCAGATCTCGCCCAGCACCTCTTCCACGGTGACGATCGAGTTCTCCGCCAGGGCGCCTCCGTCGCGCGTGCGCGCCATCTTGTCGAAGATCTCCTCGCCCACCTGGCAGCGAACCTGTCCCATGCCTCCCGCGGGGATCGCCACCACTACGCGCGCCGAGCGGCCCACCACGTCGGCAGCGTGAATCTCGGTCGACGCCTGCTGTCCAAACAGGAAGCGGGCGAAGGCATAGATCAGCGACGCGAAGAACATTCCGCTCAGGAAGCCGGTCCCGGAGGAGGCCAGCGGCGACAGACCGTAGTGAATTCCCACGGCGCCGAAACCGCCAAACGCGGTCACGAAGACGCTCAGGATGCGGACACTGAAGAAACTGGGGCCGCCGTGCCCCAGATCATGGTCGCCGTCGCCGAAGTGTTCGAAGACCTCCCCGAAGATCAGAGAGATGAGCAGAAACAGGAAGCCGATCGCGGCAATGGAGAGAAAGACCGAGAAGGCTGAAAACTGTCCCAACAGGTCGGTCAACGGTGTCCTCCCAAGCCTGCCCCAAAGTCTATAGGAAGCGACCGGCGCGACGCAAGGCGGTCGGGCGCGTACAATGGGGGATCGGACCCGAAAGGAGGCAATGGACGTGAAACAGACCCGCCGCGCGATGCTGGGCGCTCTCGCCTCGGTCGCGGCTTCCGCGCAGCCGCGCCGAGTGCCCGCCTGGAAACCCAAGCTCGGCATTCTCACCAACTACTCGGAAGGAAACCTGGATTTCGCCCATAAGGAAGGCTTCACCAGCGTTCAACTGGGCGTGGGAGGCAGTCTGCCCGTCGACGCCAGCGACGCCGTGGTCGCCAAGGTGCGGGCGCAACTGGATCGCACCAGGCTGTACTGTTCCTCGCTGATGATAACGGCCAATCACATCGCGGCCGACCCCGCCGTGCGGGCCGACACCAACGCCCGCTTTGCCAAGGCTCTCGACCTGGCCGCCCGCCTGAAGGTCCCCTACGTCGCCACCATGTCCGGCAACATGCCGGGCCGCAAGCTGGCCGAGCAGGTCGACGAGATCGTCAAGGTCTACACCGAAAAGTACTTCCCGCTCTGCCAGAAGCTCAACGTCAAGATCCTCTGGGAGCCGTGGGCCGGCGGGCCCAATATCGCCACCGGACCGGTGGGTTACGAGGCGTTGTTCAAGGGCTTCAAGGACTCCCCGTACGTCGGTCTGCTCTACGACCCCTCGCACCTCCAGTGGCAGATGATGGACCCCGTGCAGGCCGCGCGGGACTTCATCGGCAAGATCTGGGACGTGCATCTGAAGGACACCGAGATCCTCTGGCACGTGCTGCGCAAGACCGGAATCAACCCGCTGAACCACGCCCGCTGGTGGCGTTTCCGCCTGCCCGGCTCCGGCATCGTCGACTGGAAGGGGTTCTTCACGGTGTTGCAGGAAGCCGGCTACCAGGGCGCGATGAACATCGAGCACGAAGACGAGTTCTACTACCCGGCCTACACCAAGGAAGGCGAATTCACCGAGCAGTACAAAGCCGGCTTTCGCCTGGCGCACCAGTTCCTGCGCCAACTCGTGCCGGCCTGATACATCCCCGCATTTGATAAGCTATCGGCTTCGTAGAGGACACCATGAGCAAGCGCACTTCCATCGGAACCTGGGCCTACACCATCGGCCCCTACGGAAGCAATCCGATTCCCTTCGACACGGTGTGCGACAAGCTGAAAGCGCTGGGCTTCGACGGCGTCGAGCTGGGCGCTTTCCCGCCGCATCCCAACCCCGGCAACCCCGGCGGATCCAACGAGGGTTGGGGCGGAGCGATGCCGGAGAAGTCGCAGCGCGAAGAACTGAAGGCCAAGATGAGGGAGAAAGGCCTCGGCTTCAGCGGCATCGCGGCCAATCTCTGGGGCGAAAAGCTGATCAACACCGACGACCAGACCAAGTACATCGCCGAGTTTCGCAAGAACTCCGAGTTCTCGCGCGACCTCGGCATCACCTCCATCCGCGTCGACTGCGTGCAACCGCCGACTATCCTGCGCGACGTCGACTACCGGACCGCCATGAAGCGCGTGGTCGACACCTGGAAGGAATGCTGCGCCATCGCCGCCGATAACGGGCAGTACGTCGCCTGGGAGTTCGAGCCTGGCTTCGCCTTCAACAAACCGAGCGATATCGCCCGCATCCACGACGCCGTCAATAAGCCGAATTTCGGCCTGATGTACGACACCTGCCACGGGCAGATGGTGGGTGTCAACGGCGCGCGGCAGGAAGGCGAGAAGGAGGTGTTCCCCAGCCAGGTGGAGTTCATCCGCTTCCTGTCGGGCCGCATCGTTCACCTCCACTTGATCGATTCGGACAACACCTGCCACAAGGACTCCGCCGGCAACGACGAGACCTCCGCGCATCCGCCCTTCGGCTCCGGCGCGCTGGATTTCGACCAGATCATGCCCGAACTGGCCAGGGCCGCGCGCCTGCCGCATGACTGGTGGACCATCGACCTGTGCTTCTTCCCCGACGCCTGGAACGCCACCGCGGCGTGCAAGAAGGTGCTGGACGAGCTGATCGTGAAGTACGGGTAGGAAAAAAGAGGAGACTACGGAAATGGCAAGAGAACTTCGCGTCGCCGTGATCGGCTGCGGCTTCATGGGCCGCACGCATTCCAACGCATACCGCCGGCTCAACAACTTCTTCCCGGTCGAGCACCGGGCCGTGCTGAAGGCTATCTGCGACACTCGGGAGAACAAGGCGAGATCCTACGCCGACACCTGGGGCTACGAACGGGTGGAGACCGACTGGCGCAAGGTGGTGGAGGCCAAGGATATCGACATGATCGACATCTGCGTGCCCAACGTCGGCCACCACGAGATCGCGGTCGCCGCCGCCGCCGCGGGCAAGATGGTCGGCTGTGAGAAGCCGCTGGCGATGAACGTGGCCCAGGCCGAGGAGATGGTGGCCGCGGTCGAAAAGGCCAAGGTGCCCAACATGGTCTGGTTCAACTACCGGCGCGTGCCCTCGATTGCGCTGGCCCGCCAGATCGTCGAGGAAAAGCGCATCGGCCGCCCGTTCCACTATCGCGCCACCTACTTGCAGGACTGGACCATCTCGGAAGACGTTCCCCAGGGCGGCGACGCGCTGTGGCGGCTGGATGCGCGCGTGGCCGGCTCCGGCGTCACCGGCGACCTGCTGGCGCACTCCATCGACACCGCCATGTGGCTCAACGGCGCCATCACGCGCGTGGTCGCCAGGACCGAGACTTTCGTCAAGCAGCGCAAGCACCAGGAAAGCGGCCAGGTGGAGGCTGTCCACATCGACGATGCCTGCATGTTCCTGGCCGAGTTCGCCAACGGCTCGCTGGGGACCTTCGAGAGCACCCGCTACGCGCGCGGCCGGAAGAACTTCAATACCTTCGAGCTGAATGGAGCCGACGGCTCGGTCTACTTCGACCTGGAAGAGCCCGAATACCTACAGTTCTTCGAGTACAAACAGCTCCAGTCGGGCAGGAAAACCGAATCGCATCTGACCGGTTGGCGCAAGATCCACACCACCAACTCCGAGCATCCCTACATGAGCCATTACTGGGTGCCGGGCACCTGCATTGGCTACGAGCACACTTTCCTGAACGCGCTGGCGGATTTCGTCGCAGGGATCGAATCCGGCAAGTGGACTCAGCCGGACTTCCGCAACGCTCTCCAGACGCAGAAGGTTTGCGACGCGGTGATCGCCTCGGCGCGCGAGGGCCGGTGGATGGAAACCGGCGTCGTCTTGTGAGCCCGACACGGCGCGAATTCGGCATGGCCGGCCTCTCCGCCGCCTCTTCGGCGGCGGCTCGCCGGCCGCTGGAACCGTGGGCGCCCGGCATCAAGCTGTCGGTGCAGGTTCCGGCCGACCCGAGCCACGAAGATCTCCAGTTCGTAAGACAGCTCGGCGCCAGCTACGTTAACATCCCCGGCAACGCCAAGACGGGAACGCTGGACAGCTACAAACGCCTGAAGGCGAAGGTGGAGGCCGCCGGACTGAAGGTCTGGAACATCGGCAACGCCAACGTCCATAACATGGAGGAGGTGACGCTGAACCTCCCCGGCCGCGACGCCAAGATCGAAGAGTACAAGCAGTTTCTGCGTAACCTGTCTGCCGCGGGCATTTACTACACCACTTACGCCCACATGGGCAACGGCATCTGGAGCACCCAGCGCGAACAGGCGCGGGGCGGCGCCGGCGCGCGCGCCTTCGATCTTGCCAAGGCCGACAAAGGCGTGTGGAACGGCAAGGAATTCCACGCGCCGCTCACCCACGGCCGTAAGTACACCAAGGAAGAGATCTGGGAGAATTTCACTTACTTCATCAAGCAGGTGAAGCCGGTGGCCGAGGAACTTGGCATCCGCATTGGCATCCACCCGGACGACCCGCCGGTGGAAGAGCTGGGCGGCGTGCCGCGCTGCATCTTCTCCAGTTACGACGGCTACAAGAAAGCGCTCGAAATCGCCGACAGCCCCAACATCGGCATGTGCCTGTGCGTGGGCTGCTGGCTGGAGGGCGGCAAACGAATGGGCCTGAGCTCCGAGGACACCATCCGCTACTTCGGGGGCCTGAAGAAGCTGTTCAAGGTCCACTTCCGCAACGTGACCGCTCCGCTGCCGCGCTTCGTCGAGACCTTCGTCGACGCCGGCTACGCCAAGATGTACCCGATCATGAAGGCCCTCCAGGATGCCGACTATCGCGGCTGCGTGATTGCCGATCACGTAGTGGGCATCGTGGGCGGCCCCCGAGCGGCCACGGCCTACTCGGTGGCCTACATGCGCGCCCTGATCGAGCGCGCGGAAGCCGAGTCGCGAAAGAAGACCTGAACTGGCGGGCTACAGCCCCTGGCAGTGGCGCGCGGCGGCGGTCTCGATGGCCGTCATCTCTTCCGGTGTGAGTGTTTGTGTGCCCGCGCGCGCGTTTGCGGCCGCCTGTTCGGCGTTGCGCGCGCCGGCCAGCACGTGAGTCACTCCCGGCACGCTGGCAGTCCAGGCCAGCATCAACTGGCCGACAGTCCAGCCGCGCGCGGCGGCCAGCGGGGCGACCTCGGCCAGCATCTTCGTCACGCGTTGGCGGCCTTCCACCGAGAACCTGGGTTTCCCCTGCCGGAGGTCGTCGCCCTTGAACTGCCGCTCGGGCGTGATCTTCCCGGTAAGCAAGCCAAGTGCAAGGGGCGAATACGCCAGGAACGAGATGCCGTTCCGGCGCAGGTACGGCAGCCGTTCCGCCTCCGGCCCCCGGTCCAACAGCGAGAACTTCTCCTGGTCGCTGTCGAGCGGTCCAGCCGCCCTGTAGCGATCCATGTCCGCGATAGCCGCATTGCTGACGCCGATGGCGCGGATCTTGCCTTCCCGCTTCAACTCCATCAGCGCGCCCATGGTCTCTTCAATGGGCGTGATGGGCTCCTGCCAATGCGACTGGTACAGATCGATGTAGTCGGTGCCCAGCCGCCGCAGGCTCTGCTCCACCTCGTGACGGAGCGAAGCCGCGCCCAGGAAGCGGTAGACCCGCTTGCCGGCCTGCTCGAAATGAAACAGCCCCTGTTCGACGTGCCAGACCAGGCCGCATTTCGTCGCCAGGACCACCCGGTCCCGCCGCCCGCGGATCGCCTCGCCGACCAGTTCCTCGGAAAGACCCAGCCCATAGGCCGGAGCGGTATCGATCAGGTTCACGCCGGCATCAATCGCCGCCAGCACGGCGCGAAGGGACTCCGCGCGGTCCGTGCCACCCCACATCCATCCGCCGATGGCCCACGCGCCGAGCCCGATGATGGAGGCGTCGATTCCGGACTGCCCGATAGGCCGGTAGAGCATACGATACGAACTTAGCATGGTACGCTCAAAAGAACATCTCTTGTCCGCACTATGCCTCTTCACCAAGTTGTAGTTCTTGCCATTGTGCAAGGCCTGACCGAGTTCCTGCCCATCAGCAGTTCCGCGCACCTGGCCCTGGCGCCGTGGCTTCTCGGATGGAACGACCAAGGCCTGACTTTTGATATCGCTCTCCATTTCGGCACGCTTGCCGCCGTGCTGGTCTACTTCTTTCGCGACTGGGTTCAGTTGACCGCCCAGGCCTTCGGACTCAACTGGGGCCGCGATGCGGAACTCAAGAAGAATCCCCGCATGTTCTGGATGCTGGCGGCCGGATCGATTCCCATCGGTATCCTCGGCCTCCTCTTCAAGGACCTGGCCGAGAACTCCTGGCGGGAGAACCACATTCTGATCGGCGGCATGCTGATCGGCGTGGGCGTATTGATGGCGATCGGCGAGAAGGTCGGGCGCCGCGTCAAGGACATCGGCGCGATGTCATGGCGCGACTCCCTCATCGTTGGCGTGGCGCAGGCTCTGGCCATCGTTCCAGGCACTTCGCGCAGCGGCATCACCATCACGGCCGGACTGTTCCGCAACATGGATCGCGCGGCGGCGGCGCGGTTCTCCTTCCTGCTCTCCACTCCCGCCATCGCCGCAGCCGCTCTGAAGGCCTTCTGGGACGCCTACAAGTCCGGCGCCCACATCGAGATCGCATCGTTCCTGATCGGCATGAGCCTGAGCGCGGTCACCGGCTGCATCGTCATTGCGTTCCTCCTCGACTTCCTGCGCCGGCGCAGCTTGAAGTTCTTCGTGTACTACCGCATCGTATTTGGCATAATAGTGATTGCCCTGGCTGTCTTCGCTCACCGCTGAGCGACAATGAAGCTGTTAGGTCCGACCTCACACAACCGGCTCAACGAGGTTGCGGGTGTAGTGTACCTGGCGTTTGCCGCCGCGATGGTGTTGAGCCTGGTCTCCTACCACGCGGGCGATCCCAGTTGGAACACGGCCGTGCCCCCGGTGCGCCCGGCCAACCTGATCGGCCGCCCAGGCGCCATCTTCGCCGACCTCGCTCTTCAGTCGTTCGGATGGGTGGCGTTCGTGTTGCCCCTTCTTTTCGTGGCCGTCGGCTGCAAATGGATCCGCAGCCGGGCAATTGAAGCAAGCCTGGCGAAGATCGCCGGAGCCACCATTCTGGTCGCGTCGCTGGCCACGGCAGCGTCGCTGGTCCCCGGCTGGACAGCCTTCCACGGCTCCATCCCGTCAGGCGGCGTAGCGGGTCAACTCCTGGCGGCAAGCTTGGTGGAGGAGTTGAACCTCGCCGGCACGCTCATCCTGATCGCCGTCTGCCTGTTTGTGTCTCTGTACCTGATCTCGTCGTTCTCTCTCGCCGATCTTCCGGCAT
>CAYOTD010000193.1:0-8463 GCA_964406685.1 uncultured Solibacteraceae bacterium
ATCTTCAAGCGTTTCGTCCATCGAAGCCACAAGGCGCGGGATTCAACCGGAGTGGCGGCGGCTTTGGAGATCAGCCAGAGCGTATAGAAGTAAGAGAGCTTGCCGTCCGCTTCCGGGATGACTTCAAACTTGACCGGCACAGGGAAACATCCCTTCAACGCAAGATCGGCTATGGCTTTCGCAATGCCGGAAAGGTGACACTCAAGCTCCGGCGGAATCTCGCTTCCGGCTCCGATCAAGTAGCAGCCGGAGACCTTGTCCTTCAACTTGTCATCCGCGAGAATGGACCGCAAGCAATGGAAGCGGTGAGCTTCAGTAACGAATCCGATTCCGGAGTAATCGACCTCACAAACTCCGGAGTGTTGGCTTTGACTCATGATAGTGGTCTCCTGTTCGGTGGAAGCGGCAAGGCGTAATTGCCGGTTGTGATGGCCGCATCGCTCGCCGCTGGCGCGGCTCGCATGGCGGCGTGACGATGTTTGGCTTGACTTCGCTGTACAAACGTTCGAAGCAATTCTCGACTTCGTGAGAGTTTCTCCGGAGAGTTTCCGTCCCTGTTTTGGAGTCAGTTTTGAAGCAAGTTGCGATGTCTCAATTCTGAATTTTGGACAGGCTCCGAGAGAACGCTTTTTCAGCGGTGGGGTAGGTTTAAGATGTCTCCCCGGATCGGCTCTCCAACCACTGGAAGGTTTGCGTTTCCGGTTACTGGAGATCATAGCGCGGCTCAGTTTCCCTTGCAACCGGCCCAGTTTGCGGCGGCGTCGCGGCGCTTCATCGCGTACCCTGTCACATAGGCGAAGCGGCGATTCTGGAAGCGCTTCAAGTTGACTTCTATCGGCGCAAGCTTGCGATGTTCCTCCCCGTTCGATTTCGTTCCGTCTGGCGTTCCGAACTTCCAGCGCAACCTGTCTTCGATGATATGGCCGATCATGTGATCGGAGTAGCGTAGAAGTCTCCGGAGCAATCGCGTCCGGCGCTTGATTCGAGTAAGCCGCATGAAACCGTGGTAGTGGGTCGCAAGATCCGTTCCTTCCGGGATCAGATAGACCCATGTCCGTTCTTCCGGAAGAAGCTTCTTCGCCTGATAGAGACCCAGTAACATTTCGTCGAACAGATGACCCATGACCCGGCGAATCGGTTCTACCATCGGCTCCGGCGCGGTGATCCGGATGAAGAAATGCGGTCGCTGGCGGCGAACCTCCGCCGTGACAAGACGGAGGATTGCCTCTTTCTGTTCGTCCGCCGCTCTTCGTTTCCGCTTCCATTTCGGCTCCGAGTTTGGTATGCTTGACGCTGACATTTGATTGTCCTTTTCGGGGATCGAAAAGACATCCGGCCCGCTGAATCGCGATGTTCAGCGGGCCTTTTGATCTTCAGCCCGCTTTTCCTCCAGAATTCTCCGGCATCAACATGGTCAAAGCGATTCCAGCCTTGTACGCGATGATTGTTCCCAGGTCCGCCGTCTCCACTTCCAGCGTGTAGCGTCCGAAGCGGACCAAACGGCCATGACAACTCTTTCCGGAGGAAAAGAAGATCCGGATGCTTCGCCCGTCTCTCAACGCTTGCAAGTACAATCTGTCATCCGGCTCCATCGGCGGCGGCTTCTTCGGCTCCTGTTTCGGCGGTGGCGCGGCCTTGACGGGCGGCGTCGCCGGGCGCGGCGGCGCGGCTTGCGGCGGCAAAGGTCGCGGCGCGGGAGTCATGCGGCCCGCCTTTTCTTCGCGGGCTTCGGCGCGGCGAGCGCCTCACTCACCCGGCATTCAACGTCCCGCTGTTCCAAGCAATCGGAAAAGTCGATTAGGGGCGACTCCTGGAACACGGCGGTAAGTACGCCTCTCAGAAAGATCGAACGATCCGGAGTCCGGAGATGCTTCCGGCGCGTGGCCGCGCGAACGTTATCGATGGCATCGAACGTCTCCGGCGGTAGCAGCAATGTTGTTTGGCACTGTCCTGATTTCATCGAAACTCTCCCTACTTATATTTTCGGTTTGAGAGTCAGGTCCTCCTGAACCCTCTCAAACGTTATACGGCAACGCCAGATTCTCAGACCCGGCACAGCGTCATGGGATGACTTATAGGCGTCCGGCGGCGGCGGATGGCTGTCAGGTATCACCCGGCCCGCTCCGGCGCGTCCTGGGGCGATTCTGCGCGATTCTCGCCGATCTGTGAGAGTGGGAGTGACCGATCAGAACAGAACCGGGGATCGCTCCTGCGATCCCCGGAGTGTTCAGAACCGTACCCACAACCGTACCCATGGCCTTCCTAAACCGGGCAAAAGGGAGCTACTCAGTAGAATGGTTGTGTTGATTTGATTCTACTTACTAAGTCTCCGCCCGTCTGTTAACCGAAGGGTTGTAGGTTCGAGTCCTACCTGAGGAGCCAATTCTTTCCCCCGCAACGATTCCAGCCCGCCCGTTAACGCCTCACTCCGTTCGTAACTCGGCAACTGGCCGTGCTTTCGGCACTTCCGCGTCTCTGCCTTCCGCCCCGTGTCCGGCTTGCCGCGCCGATCTGCGCCCCCGCAACGTTCACCGGAGGCCGTTTCTCCCCGTCTCCGCGCCGGAGCCAGGAGTTGGTTAACACCATCGCGAGGGTTGTCCAACCCCAGGCCGGACGTTCCGAAACCGGGCTGCGAATATAGTTAACGAACGCGGCAGAACGCCGCGTCGATTCCCATCCACCAGACGGCGTTTCGACCGCGCAGCGGAGATCGTCGTGGGTGGTCTTCCAAGGAGACCGCTCATGCGCGAACGCGATGCCGCGCTTGATCAGGCCATTCGTGAAGTCGCCGCCATTCTGGGCGACGCGCTCGTCCGCCTGCTCTTCCGCACTCCTCCCGTCGGGCAAGTTGACTTCCCGGAGACAGAGAGCCCTCATGTGACTGCTGGTTAACGCCATGAGAACCGAGACCGAAATCCGACAGGAGATCGAGGGCCTCCGCAGCCTGACCACGGCGCAGCTCAAGCAGAAGTACCGCGAGGTCTTCGGCGAGGAGTCCCGATCCAATCACAAGCAGTTCCTGTTCCGCCGCATCGCCTGGCGCATCCAGGCGAACGCGTGGGGCGGCCTCTCCGAACGCGCCCGCCAGCGCGCGCTCGAGATCGCGAATGACGCCGATCTCCGCATCCGGGCGCCCAAGAACTTCCTGCGCGAGCCGGTCGACGACGGCCGGACAATGGAGACGCGGTTGAAGCCGTCGCTCGATCCGCGGCTGCCGCTGCCCGGCACGCCCTTGATCCGCCGCTACCAAGGCAAGGACATCGTCGTCCACGTCCGGCCCGATGGCGGGTTCGAGTGCAATGGCAGGATCTACACGTCCCTGAGCCGCGCAGTGACGGAGGCCACGGGCACGCGCTGGAACGGCTTTGCCTTCTACAACCTTGGCCACCGTCCGGGAGTGAAGCATGGCGAACGGGAATAACTCGAACGGCGCTCCGAAGCCGGTCCGCTGCGCCATCTACACCCGCAAGTCCACCGACGAGGGATTGAATCAGGACTTCAACTCTCTCGACGCACAGAGGGACGCCGGTGAGGCCTATATCCGCAGCCAAGCCGGCGAGGGGTGGACGCTGCTGCCGGACCAGTACGACGACGGCGGCTACACGGGCGCCAACATGGACCGCCCGGCGCTGCGCCGTCTGCTGGCGGACATCCAGGCCAAGAAGGTCGATTGCGTCGTGGTCTACAAGGTGGACCGGCTCAGCCGCTCGATCCGCGACTTCGGCCGGATCATGGAGATCCTGGAAAAGCACGGCGCGACGTTCGTTTCGGTCACGCAGCAGTTCAACACGACCACCTCCCTCGGCCGACTCACGCTGAACATCCTGCTTTCCTTCGCGCAGTTCGAACGGGAGATCATCTCCGAGCGCACCCGCGACAAGCAGATCCTGGCGCGCAAGCGTGGCAAGTGGACTGGCGGCCACCTGCCGCTGGGGTACGATCTCGTGGACGGTTGTCTCGCCATCAACGAGGAGGAGGCTGCCCGCGTGCGCCAGGTCTTTGAGTGGTACCTGGAAGGCCACTCCGTCCATGGCATCGTGGCGAAATGCGAGGGCCTGGGCTGGCGCAATAAGGAGTGGGCCACCAAGGAGGGGAAGATGTTCGGCGGCCACCCCATGCGGAAGTGCCACATCTACACGATGCTGGCGAACCCGCTGTACGCCGGGCGTATCCGCGCCGCCGACGAGATCGTAGCCGCGACCCACCCCCGGATCGTCGACGACAACACCTTCGACCTGGTACAGCAGAAGCTGAAGGAGAACACGCGGAATCCCGGCGGCGAGCACGGGCCCAAATTGGAGGCCCTGCTGCGCGGCCTCCTCTACTGCGCGTGCTGCGGGTCGGCCATGTCGCCGAGCTACTCGTCGAGCAAGAGCCGGCGGTACCGATACTACGTCTGCCTCCGCACCATGCAGCGAAACGGTGACGGGTGCACAACGCGCGCCGTGTCCGCGCCGGTGGTTGAGGAGGCGGTCATCGAAAGCCTCCGGCGGTTTGCCACGCAGCCCGAGGTCATCGAAGCGATCGCCCGGGCGGCGCGCCAGCGGTTGACCGAAGAGCTGGGCCGGCATCGCGAGGAGTTGAAGGCCCTCAACATCCGCGTGCGGAGCGCGAAGTCGCAACTCGTGCGCGCGAAGAACCTCGACGCCGACCGGGAGGCCGCGCTCCGCGAGATCGTTTCGTCGGGAGAGGCCAAAGCGGAGCAACTCCGCAGCTTGGTGGAGCGCGGCGAACGGCTGCGGTTCGATGACCAGATGGTGCGCCAGCGGATGGCCACGTTTGACGAGGTCTGGAAAACCATGACGATCCAGCAGCAGGCGGCGCTGCTGCGCCAGTTGATCGAACGGGTCGGCTACGACGCCCGCGGCGACAAGGTGAAGATCACCTACAACTCGAACGGCATCCGGGAGTTCTCGAAAGGAGCATCAAAGTGAAAGACCGCTGCGAAGACGAGATCCCGCTCAAGTGGCCGGCGCGCCAGGCGGCGGGCAGGCCGAAGAAGACCGCGGCTCCGGCGCCGCCGCGCATTCCCCGGATCACCCGCCTGATGGCGCTGGCGATCAAGTTCCAGGACATGGTCGACCGTGGCGAGGTGAAGGACTACGCCGACCTGGCCCGGCTGGGACTCGTGACGCGGGCGCGGGTCACGCAGATCATGAATCTATGCCTGCTCGCGCCGGACATCCAGGAGGCGATTCTTGACGCAGACCAAAGTCTCAACGAAAGCGCCATGCGACGGGTCGCCTTATTACAGCTTTGGCAAGATCAGAGACGAACAATATCCGACATCAATCCCCGTCGCCAACCTCAACGGTTGGCCGTGCCGCCTTCGCCTGCAGAGGAAGTGCGAGGTACTCCTCAACTTCCTTTATCAATTGAGAGGATGTCTTGGGATTCGGAAGCAGGTTAACTTCCTTGACAAACGGTCGCCCCGGATGCAGCGTGTCCCAAGCTGAAGTCGTCTGGGGGCGGTTGCCTCCGGGCGTATGAATTCCAAAGCCATCCACCACCTTGTTCCAGACGGGGGCGAATGTGTCGATGAGCAGTGCCTCGCCCAAAGGGATCCAGATATCATCGACAACGAGGTAGCGAAAGTAGAAGTCCTCGATCCTAAGATTTTCAGCGTGCTCGATTGAACGAGCATGTTCTCGCAACCGTGCGTAAAGTTTCGAAGTCTGCCGCGGATTCGACACCAAACCTCCCTTCCTAGATCCTTCGGGAACAGCCTTTCCGACATAAATCGGCATTCCGAATCGCTCATTGCGGTTTTGTTCCGCGATTACACGATACGCTGGGAAGTCGCCGACGTAGTACAAGGCATAGATCCCAGCACCGAAAAACTTTTCCGCCGGCGGCATTGGATAGACAGGCTGACGGAGGAGAGCATCTCTAATGCTCTCGCCGAGATGCACTTTATCGAGCGGATTGAAAGGGGTCACTACTCCGCGATTATCTCAGAGCGGCCAACTGCTGTCTAATCGCGCGGGCGATGGATTTCGCCAAGAGCGTCGGTACCGCGTTGCCAAGTTGACGCATGGCCTCGGACCAAGCGCCGTGAAATACATACTCGTCAGGGAATGTCTGGAGCCTGGCGGCCTCACGCACGGTAAAGTAGCGAACACTGCCGTCCGATCTCAGCAGTGTGTTCTCTCCACCTGGAACCCCGTGATCACCAGCCTTCAACGTCTTCGCTGGCTCGTCCAGGGGGCTACCAGTATGACCCGGATATGATCGGGCCCCGGGGTTCAGCCAGTGGTTATGAAATTGGGTGGCACTTTGATCTTCGGGGTCTGGCAGATCCGATATGGCGTCCCTTACTGTCCGCCATGGCTTCTCATTGGCACTGAAGAGCGTTTGTTCGACCCTCAAGCGCTCAACTCGGGCCTTGAATCTGTCGGGCAACGGTGGCCGAAGCTTTAGGGGAACCTCATGCCGCTCCCAGTAGTCGCCAGTGACCCATTGGTCGCGAAGCAAGGCGTCGAGTGTGTGGCTCGGCGCGGGAAAAGACCACTCGACTTTGAGATCCGACCTAAAACCCACAATGATAACTCGCTCGCGCTTTTGGGGAACGCCGTAATTGGCGGCATTCAATGGCCGAAACACGACATTGTAGGTCAGACCCTGAATCTTGCCTTTGGTCTGGTGCCGTTCAAGGCGGGACAGATGCTCTAACCATCCCTCGCCCTCCTTCGCCACGATCTCCGGGAAACTCAATTGGAGCAGAATGTATTCGAAGTACTTGGCGAAAGCATCACGCAGTAGACCTCGCACATTTTCGATCAAGATAGCTTTCGGCCTCAATTCGCGCACGGCGCGCGCGACCTGGGGAAACATGTCCCGCTCGTCGAGCGGCCCCCGGTGTTTGCCGCCTATGCTGAAAGGCTGGCATGGAGGACCACCAGCCAGCAGATCCACTTCGGACTCGATCATCCGATAGTCGAAATCTCGTACGTCTCCAGCGTACAACCTCCAGCCCCGGAGCAGTGGGAAGCCACGCGCCTGATTCTCCCTGATCGTGTCACAGCAGTACTTGTCTCGTTCCACCACCGTGTGGTGATGAAATCCCGCCGCCTCAACACCGAGAGCCAACCCGCCGGCACCAGCGAAGAGTTCAACAGACGTCAACGATCGCCGTCCAGGAACTCTCGGACTCTCTTGGACACCCACGCCATATCCTGAAGTTGGCATTCCCACAAGACCATCACCTTCCAGCCCATCGCCCGCAGCGCCTTTTCGTTGGCTCTGTCGCGGCGACTGTTCGCTTCCAACTTTGGCTTCCAGAAGTCGAGCTTGGACTTTGGCCATCGCGTATTCTTGCATGATCCGTGCCTGTGCCAAAAACATCCATGGATAAAAATGATTTTACCTCTTCCAGGGAACACAAGGTCGGGTCTGCCGGGTAGACCTCGCGCATGAAGGCGGTACCGATAGCCCATCCCATGCACGAGCCGTCGGACCAACAACTCCGGCTTCGTATCCTCCGAGCGGACTCGACTCATGCGCTCACTTCGCTCGGCGGGAGTCAGCGTGTCCATGGCGACAAGCCTTCCCTAACAATCTACACCGATCATCGGCGGCTGGGGCGGCGATCTCCATGGTCTGCAGCCAGCGCGGCGCCGTATTCCACAATAGCTGCGTACCGAGAACACGTTCGCCGCAATCACGACCACGCGCCCGGTCATCCAGCTGCGGCAAGAGAGTCAATGCGACGGTTTCAACTGGACGTGCATGGGTCGGAAAACGGAGGGCGGACAAATAATCGGACGGTGGCCAACCTTTCGCCACGACCAGAAACTGCGCCGGTACCCATCCATTCCAGCCAAGCGGCACCCTCCCGTTGCGTCATCACCATCACATCTGATAGAAACAAAAAGGCTTACTCTCTCGCTGTTTTCAGCCGGGAATGAGCGAACCGTGAGGGTGCATGGGGCACATCCGGCTCGGCAATTTACCGCGAACGCGAAAGTGGCAGCAGATCGTCGCGCTTCTTGATCCCGATTGCGGGGCTGGCATGCCCCAGATCGCGGCGGCGACGCTCGATGCCGCGAAACGTGGCCTGGAAGAGGCCGCTCGCGATCCTGCGCTCGTTCATTCCTTCTGGCTGCTGACGC
Source organism: uncultured Solibacteraceae bacterium (assembly GCA_964406685.1). Classification (GTDB taxonomy): domain Bacteria; phylum Acidobacteriota; class Terriglobia; order Bryobacterales; family Bryobacteraceae; genus JACQZT01. The sequence continues at coordinate 8,112 of CAYOTD010000193.1, forward strand.
AACTGCCGCATTGTGCCCGTGCGGCAGATTTCGTCTCCGAGCTGAAGAGAGTCGGCATTTCCGTCCCGTCGGCACCGACATTGATGGAACTGGTCGGCGGCTTCGCTGACGCCGTTGACAACTATGTCCGCAGCACGGGTGGCAGAACCGACCTGGGCGAGATGGCCCAGATGGGCGCGGCGGAGAGTCTGACTGCCGTTCTCCGAGACCGCACGCAGAGCCTATTTGGGACCACGCCCGAGATGGTTCAAGGGCAGCTCGCGGCCCTCGCTACCAAGAAGCAGTTCTCCGTCCTGGCCCACTGCTGTGCAAATTAGCCCACGCGGCCGGTGAGTCGTATTGAAAAGACTGG
>CAYOTD010000194.1:0-8423 GCA_964406685.1 uncultured Solibacteraceae bacterium
ATCCATGGCGGCAAAGGGTCGGCCGCCGGTCCTGGAGGGGCAGCTTCTGGTTTCGGGCCTTCCCGCGATGGCGGCCAATCATCGCAGCACCGGAAGGGCGCGCGCGGCGCGCGAGCCGGAGGTGATCCGCACTCCTGCAAATGCGGACCTCTGCTTTCCCCCGGCGGAGAATCCGGGCTATGGGTCCGCCTTCGGGTCTGGACGTCTGGCGGATCTGACGGAACTCGCCCCCCGGGGCCCCGGTCTCGCCGCTTTTCAATGTTCCGCCGGTGCTCTGCCGGCCCAGACGGTGCTGCGCGCGGTCTTCCCGGTATCCGCCCCCTTGCGAAAGTCGGGCGGTGCCCAGCGCGTGCGTCCCTGGCGAAGGCTGCTGGGTGTCGGGATTGGCGCGCGGGATTTCCCTTGCTCGCCCAGGTTCCTGCCGGCATCGAGCGAATTCCGGTCCACGCCGGCGTCGGAAGTGGCGCCGCCGCTGCCCGCCCGATCGAAGACGCCGTCGAAGAGACCGCGTGTGCAGGCGATCGCCCAGCCCGGACGGAGAATCCCGGCGTGACGCCGGCCGGCGGCGGACCAGCGGAACCGCCGGCTCCAGGCGCCACCGAGTTTGATCGCGCCGAGGAGCGGCTGCGGCGGACGCTATGCGCAAACCCGGACGACTGCGCGGCCAGGCTCAACCTCGCGATCCTTTACGAGAGACAACACCGCTGGACGGACGCCGCCCGGGAGTGGTCGGCGTGGCTGGAGTCCGATCCGCGAAGCCAGGAGGCCCATCTGGGTCTCGGCCTCTGCCATCTCCAGGCCGGCCGGCCCGCCGAGGCGCTGAAGAGTTTCGAAACGGTCCTCGGCCGGAACGCCGACAACGAGGTGGCTCTCGCCGGAAGGCAGGCCGCGCTGCGATTGGCTGGAGCTGCGCAAAAAGCCGCCTCCAGAACCGCTCTCGGCGCGGGCAGCCGGGAGAGCGCTCCGCCCGCCGGCGACGCGGTCCCGGCGAGCATTGCGGAACTGGAAGGCGCGGCCGCCGCCGCCCTCGCCGCGGGCGACTACGAGAAGTTGCGCCGCCACTGCGCCGGCCTGACGCATCTCGATCCGGATCACTTCGTGGCGTGGCTCGACCTGGGCGTCGCCAGTCAGCAGAGCGGAGCGTTGGAGGATGCGGTCTTCGCCTATCGATGCGCGCTTCGGCTGCAACCCGACGCCTACCAGCCGCACCTGAACCTGGGCATCGCGCGGCACTCCTGCGGAGACCTGGCCGGCGCGCGCGAGGCCTATGAACAGGCGCTGCGGCGCGAGCCCGGGCTGGAAACGGCCATCTGGAACTGCGCTCTGGCCTGCGAGCAGTCGGGAGACTTCGGCGAGGCGGAGCGCCACTTGGCGAGGCTGACCGAAGTCACCCCGCAGTGGGCCGACGCTTGGTTCCGGCTGGGCTTCGTGCGCCTGAAGCAGGGCGACTACGAAGGCAGCATCCAGGCCTGGGAGAGGTGCCTGGCCGTTACCAGTCCCTGGCCGGAGGCGACCCTGAACCTCGCCATCGCACGCTTCAATGTGGGCGACCTGGCCGGCGCCCGGGAGGCCTTCGAGTCGGTTCTTCGTCTGCTGCCCCGCTCCGGCTCCGCCCTCCGCGGTCTGGCCGCCATCTGCGTGGCACAGGAGGAGTGGGACCGCGCCCAGGCTCTTCGGACCCAGCTCCTGGATCTGGGCGAGGTCTGCCCGGAACTGACGTTCAATCTGGCGCTGTGGCATCACGACCGCGGCAGCATTGAGGAGGCGCTCCGTCTGTACCGCGCCGCCGTCGAAGAGAAACCCGGTTTCCCGGAGGCGCTGTTGAACCTCGGTTGTCTGCTCAACGACATGGGGGACACGGAGGCGGCGGCCGAAGCGTGGCGGCAGGTCGCCGAACGGAAGCCCGAGCTGGTGGTTCGTTCGGCGTTCTAGGCGCCGCCCAGCACCAGCACAGACGCCGCATAGCCCAGCCCCGCGCCGATCAGCGAACCGGCGATCACGTCGCTCAGATAATGCATGCCCAGCAGGATCCGGGACACCGCCACGCTGAGGGCGCAGAACAGCAAGCCCGGAACCAGAGCCGGATAGGCGGCGCCCAGCGGCACGGTGACCGCAAAGGCGGTGATGGAGTGGCCGGAGGGGAAGGAGAACTGGTCGGGAGGAAGAAGCCTGGCCCAGCAGTGCGCCTCCAGCGCGCACGGCCGACGGCGCCGGATCGTGCGCTTCAGACCGGTGAAGACCACGATTCCGGCGCCCGCCGACAAGGCGGCCGCGCCGGTCGCCGGCCACCGCGGCGCTCCTCCGAATACAAGCACCGCCATCCCCATCGCGTACCACAGCCAGCCATCCCCGCCGCGGGTGGCGCAGATCATCCAGACTCGAATCCACCGCGGCGCGCGCCACCAGTTGACCCGGCGCATGAGCTTGCGGTCCATCGTCTCGATCCGGCCGAGAATGTGCGAAGCTGCGGTCATCGGGGCCGCCGTTCTGACATTAGTTTTGGCCCTCACGCGTTACAGCCGGATGAGGGGTGTACGAATCTCCGGTGAACTCATCGGTCAAGATTCCCCGTCTCCCCCGGCGGCCCCGGTTCATCCAACATTCACCTTGAATTAACCGCGCCGAAATCTGAGATTCGTAAGATCGGGCCGTGGTCACCGGTATTCCGCGAGTGGTGCGATCCCTGGCATCGGGTGTCGCCGTCCTTCTTTTTCTGCTTTGGGGCGCAGCCCAGGGTCAGACGCCAACGGGCAGCGTCTCCGGCGGCGTGTACGACGGCCAGACCGGGCGCCCCATCGCGGGCGTCGCCATCTATGTGAACGGGCAAACGACGGATCGCCAGGTGACAGCCTCCGACGGACGCTTCAGCATCCCGCTTTCGCCCGGAACCTATACGCTGCGGTTCACCGTCGCCAACTACGCCGACGTGGATGTCAAGGAGGTCGCGGTCAAGGCCGGCGAGACAGCCGAGGCGAGCTGCGTCATGACCAACAAGTCGCTGGTGACCACCGTCGAAGTCGTCGAGAAGGCCACGCCGCTGGGCGCCACCGCCGAAGCCGCTTTGAGCGAGCGCCGGCTGGCGCCGGTGGTGAGCGACAGCGTCAGTCACCAGGAGTTGATGGCCGGAGTTTCCTCCGACGCCGCCGCTGCGCTGGAGAAGGTGACCGGCGTCAGCGTGGTCGGCGACGGCTACGTATATGTCCGCGGTCTGGGCGAGCGCTACAGCGCCACACAATTGAACGGGGCGATGCTCCCCACCACTGAGCCGGAGAAGCGCGTGGTGCCGCTTGACCTGTTTCCCACCGGGTTGATCGAGAACATCCGCATCGCCAAGACCTACTCCCCGGACCTGCCGGCGGAGTTCTCCGGCGGCCTGGTCGAAATGAACACGGTGGACTTCCCCGTCGAGCGCATCTTCCGCTTCTCCGCCAAGACCGGCTTCAACACCTCGACCACCTTCAACCGCTTTCTGACGTATCCGGGCGGCTCCCACGATTTCTTCGGTTTCGACGACGGCACCCGCTCGATCCCTTCGCTGATTCCGGCCGACCGCCGTCTCTACGCCGGACAGTTCAACTCGACCCAGCTCCAGGAGTTCGGCCGGTCGCTCTCGACCGACTGGGAGCCAACCGCTATCGGCTCGGTTCGTCCCGCGCTCGACTGGTCGGCTCTGGCGGGCGGCACGTTCGGACGGTTTGGCATCGTGGCCGCGGTCAGCTTCAACAACCGTCCGCAAACCCAGAACGAGTTCCAACGGTATCTGCGTCAGGGCGCGGGATCGCCGGTCGTCTTCACCGAGTACTCCGACTTCACCGAGTACTCCGAGCAGGCCCGGCTGGGTGCGTTGTTCAACGCCTCCCTCCGGCTCAGTTCGAATCACCGGCTGCTGTTCCGGAACATGTTGACGCACGAAGCGGAGAAATCCGCCCGCGAGTACTCCGGCTACGACGGCGGAGTCGATTCCTGCATCTCCTCGCAGCGGCTGCGGTGGGTCGAGAAGTTCCTGCTCTCCACCGGAGTGGAAGGAGATCATGCCCTGCCGGCCCTGCGCAACAGCCTGATTCACTGGCGCCTTTCCTACTCGCGGTCGACGCGCAACGAGCCCGATCTGCGGGAGGTGTTTCGCGGCCAGCTCTCCGACGGCCGCTACATCTTCTCCGCCATCGGATCGTCCGGAATCCGCTTCTACTCCGATCTGGACGACCGGATCTACGAACCCCAGGTGGACTACAGCCTTCCGTTCATGAAGGGCGCCATTTCCGGCCTGTTCAAAGTGGGATTCCGCTCCACGCTGCGGAGCCGCGACTTCCAGGCCCGGCGCTTCCGCTTCATCCCGCAGCAGTCTTCCACGATCGATCTGTTTGCGCCCAGCAACCAGCTCTTCTCCGCCGCCAACATCCGGCCCAGCGGCTTCCAGATCGTGGAGTACACGCGCGGCACGGACCGCTACTCGGCCGAAATGGACATTTACGCCGGATACGCCATGGTTGACCTGGGACTGGGCGCCCGCTGGAGGGTGGTGGGCGGAGTCCGGATCGAGGACGCCGAACAATCGGTGACGACCATCGATAATCTGGTCCCCAACGCCAAGCCGGTGAACGCCATGCTGCACAACACCGACCCGGCCCCGGCGGTCAACGTCATCTATGCGCTTTCCTCGCGCCAGAACCTGCGGTTCTCCTACAGCCGGACGTTGTCCCGGCCCGACTTCCGCGAGCTGTCGCCCTTCGATTTCAACAACGTTCTGGGCGGCTTCGTCACGCAGGGGAATCCGGAGTTGAAGCGCGCCGCCATCCACAACGTGGACGCGCGCTGGGAGCGCTTCCTGGGCGGCGACCAGGTAGTCGCGGCCAGCTTCTTCGCCAAATCGTTCCGCGACCCGATCGAGCAGACCATCCTCCCGTCCAACGACCTGCGGCAGACGTTCGTGAACGCCAAAGGCGCCCGCAACGTCGGTCTGGAGCTGGAATACCGTAGCGCGCTTTCCAAGATCACTCGCAAGCTTCGGGATTTCCGGATCTCGTCGAATCTCACGATCGTCGGCTCGAAGGTGGACATCAATCCGGAAGACGCCGCGCTGTTGACGTCAATCTCGCGCCCGCTACTGGGCCAGTCCCGCTGCGTCTTCAACGTGATCACGGAATGGCTCAAGCCCCGCTGGCGGAGCGACGTGCGCTTCTATGTGAACCACGTCTCGCGGCGGATTTCGGACGTGGGAACGTTCGGGCTACCCGATCTCTACCAGGAGGGCAATACCTTTTTGGACTTCGTCTACCGGTTCACCTTCGACGAAGCCGGCAAGTGGAGTCTCAGGTTCGAAGCCGAGAACCTCGGCGACAACCGCTACCGCTGGACGCAAGGCGACTATCTCCAGCGGGAGTACCGCCTCGGCCGGACGTTCCAGGCCGGGGTGAGCTACACCATTTTCTGATTGCGGCCGCACGGCCGACGAAAGGAAAGTCAACGAACCATGCGTGTGAACTCTGTGTGCGCGATCTGTCTGCTGGCGGCCGCGAGCGTGGCGGCCTTTGGCGAGCAGCGCCCCGCCTCACCCTACGGCGAGACCCGCAGCAAGATCTCGATGTGGATCTGGACCGACAAGTACCTGTACCAGCCGGGCGAGTCTCTTACGCTGCGCTGGACGGTGAAACCCGACGGCGACGAGTACCCCTATACGGTGCTCCTCTATCGCCAGAACAACCAGACCGGCGTCAAGACCTACCTGCCGGGTGGAACCGAAGAGGTGACCGACATCGCCGGCAACAAGCTCGCCCAGGGCCTTCAACCGATGGCCCTGCAAGCGGCGAGCAAGGCCGTGCTGATTGGCTCCGGCGGCTCGATCCCGGCCCTGACCGTGCCGAACGAGCCCGGCATGCATACCATCGCGGTCGAGTTGCGCGACTACCACGGCTCGCGCGTGCTGAAGACCGCCTACATGAAGATCGGTGTAGTCACGAAGAAGCAGACGCTGTCGGGCGAGATCACCTCCGACCGGGTGCTGACCAACGACACCGAGTGGGATCTCAGCGGCGCCGTCTACGTCAAGAACAACGCCACCCTCACCATCGAACCTGGGACCTTTATCGTCGGCCAGCCCGGTTCGCAGCCGCCCTCGGTGCTGATCGTCACCCGCAACGGCAAGATCAATGCCATCGGCACCCCCTCGCGCCCGATCGTCATGACCAGCTCGCAGGCCTTCGGCCAGCGCAAACGCGGCGACTGGGGCGGCCTGATTCTGCTGGGCAAGGCGCCGGTCAATGTGGCCGCCAACACCTCCGGCAACACCAACCAGGCGGGCACGTTCTACATCGAAGGTTTGAATGCGACTGAGGACGGCCTCTACGGCGGCGACGACCCGAATCACAACTGCGGCGCGCTGCGCTACGTGCGCGTGGAGTACGCCGGCTCGATCCTTTCTCCCAACAACGAGACCAACGCCTTCACCTGGGGCGGCTGCGGCAAGGCGACCGTCGCCGACCACCTGCAAGCCAGCTACGGCCTGGACGACTCGTTTGAATGGTTCGGCGGCACGATGGACGCCCGGTACCTGGTCGGCGGCCAGGGAGCGGACGACTATGTCGACTACCAGCTCGGCTACACCGGCCGCATCCAGTTCGGCGTCTTCTATCAGAGCTCGGACGCGCGCGGCAACCGCGGCCTGGAGGGCGACAACAGCGAGTACAACCAGGCGGCCACGCCGGTCTCGAATCCAACCATGTTCAACCTCACCTTCGTCGGCAGCGGCCAGCCGGGTTTCGACGAATCCAACTCGCCCGGCCTGTTCCTGCGCCGGGGCAGCCGGGGCTCTTTCAACAACATCGTGGTAACGAACTTCTACAGCGGCGCGATGGAGCTGACCGACGCCACCACCCAGGCCCAGGCCGACGCCGGCAACCTGTCGATGAACGGCGTGATGATGTGGAACAACAACATCGGCGCCAAGGGGGAGAACACCCTCGCGGGCCAGGTTCCCCACACCTACACGCAGAGCTTCGCCCAGGGCCAGAAGGGAACGGGAAAGAACTTCGTCGCGGCCGATCCGATGCTCAGCCGGCCGTTTGAATACAGCGATCCGGATTTCATGGGCCTGTTCGGCAGCCCGCTGTTCCGCTCCGGCTTCGTCTCTCCGGCCGACGACGGCTTCTTCGACCCGACCGCCCGCTTCATCGGCGGCATCGGCGATGAAAACTGGATGGAGGGCTGGACCAGCTTCCTGGTGGAAACCGACATCGCGCAGTAGACCAACGCCTGTTGCCTGCCGGCACAGGGCGCGCGAAGGGCTGGGCCCCTCCGCGCGCCCCCTGCCTCGTGGATCTTCCGACCTCGGGGCTGATCCTCCACCGGCGCGGCGCATCCTGCGCCGCCGCTGTCCTCTTCCGGCCGGGAATCGTCGCGGTGAAACGGCCGGCCGGTGGTTGCAACAAAGTGTTTATGGCGGTATAATGCGAATCGGGCTGGGACTATCACAGGAGGCAAGCGCAATGCCGCGTGCGAGATGTCGAGCCGCTCTGTCTGTTTACCTTGCTCTGTCGGGTGCGATCTGTGGTTGGGGCGCGCCCGCGGCACAGGCGGATGCGGATCTGAAGATCGTCGTTCTGGAAGGTGAGGACGGCATCAACGTCATCAAGAAGAAGACCGCCGTCCGTCCCGTGGTCGAGGTTCGGGACCGGAACAACTCGCCGGTATCCGGCGCGGTGGTGGTCTTTCTGCTGCCGCAGCAAGGCCCCGGCGGGAACTTCATCACCGGCGGCAAGATGATGACCGTGACGACGGATTCCGCCGGGCGCGCCAGCGCCGGCGCCTTCCAACCTTCTGGCGCCGGACAGTTCAAGATCAACGTTACGGCCAGCCATCAGGGGCGGTCGGTCTCTACCGCCATCCAGCAGACCAACCAGATCGGTGCCGCGGCCGGACTTTCCGGCGGCGCCATCGCCGCCATCGTCGGAGTGGTCGCCGGCGCGGCGGTGGGGATTGCTGTGGGCCTGTCGGGTGGAAACGGCGATCAGCCCTCCACTCCCGTGGACAACACGCCCCGGGCCACCATCGGGGTCGGCGGTTCCCCGGTGTTCTCCGGGCCGCGCTAGCACGGCGAACCGAAGGAGGAAGCCATCATGCGATTCGTTCCTGTAATCTTGCTCATCTCCGGACTCGTGCTGTGCTGGGGCCAGTCCCCGGGCCGTATGCGCGGCCCCGTTGTCGGCTATTTGCTCGAAGAGGGCGGCGCCGGGATCCGCCCCATGCAGGGCGTGCCCGGCGCGGCGGTGGTGGGATCGCTCGTGTCCTTGCCGGACGGCGTGTCCCTCGTCCGCCCGGCCCCCGCTCATCGCTACGCGCTGGTCGAGTTCGCCGGCGGCACGGCGCCCGCCGTGGTGGACCTGGAGGACGGCGCGGCTCCGGTCGCTATCGTCGGCGCCCTGGCCCGG
>CAYOTD010000195.1:0-8421 GCA_964406685.1 uncultured Solibacteraceae bacterium
GTGGCCGCATTCTCTCTCGTCAATCCGATCCCGGCTCCGAATCTCAAGAAGGCGTTGAACCGGCTGCTGCCGGCCGAAATCCGCGTGCTCGTGGTCGAGGAAGCGTCCCAGGAGTTCCATCCCCGATTCCAGGCACGGGCGAAGACCTACGAATATCGCATCTGGCGGGCGGAGGTCTGCCCGCCGTTCGAGCGCCGCTACGTGTACCACTTCCCCTACCCGATGCGGGAAGAGCGATTCATCGAGGCCGCCGGGTTCCTGGTGGGCGAGCGCGATTTCTCGGCCTTCGCGGCGTCGGACGAGAAGGACGCGCTGGGAGGCTCGAAGGTGCGCACGGTCTTCGACTCGCGCGCCTGGCGCGAGGGCGACCGCCTGCTGTACCGCGTGCGCGGCAGCGGATTCCTGAAACACATGGTGCGCAACATCGTGGGTGCGCTGCTGGAGGCGGGCAAGGGCAACCTGGAACCCGCGGACATCGCTTCCCTGGAGAAGGCCCCGCCCAGCGCTCCGGCGCGCGGGCTATTCCTCGTCGGCGTGGATTACTGAGTCCGGCGCGCCGAAATGTGGATCCGGGTTTGAGTCACTCTTCGTTATCTCTTTGTATTACGAGACTCGTACGTAGGTTAATCCGGAGAACTCCTGATCGGTATCTCCCGTGTTCCGCTCGCGGCTTCGGTTAAATCCCCGCCCCCGGTGGCCGATAATGACGGATAGGCCCATGGCCGAAGTGCCTACCGACGGCGTTTCCCGCTCCGCGACCTGGCACGGTTACCTGCCTGCTTCCTTTGCCACCCTCATCGGCCTGGCCATCCTCATCAGTTGGTTCACCTGCGGTCCGCTGGTTACCCGTACGGTGCCCGCCCCCACCGCGAATAGCGGCCTCGCGCTTCTGCTCTGCGCCGCTGGCTATCTCCTGTTGGAATCCCGCCGCTGGCCGGCCGTTTCGATTGCCCTGGCTCTCCTGGTTTTCCTCTGGTCCGCCGTCATTGGGCTCCAGTACGTGACTGCCTCCAGGTTTGGCGTGGACCAAGTGCTCATCACCCCTTACGCCAGCGCGGGCGCGCGCATTCCGGGCCGCATGTCTCTCGCCTCGTTGTGTTGTTTCCTGCTTCTTTCCTCCGCCCTCGTCATCGCGGCCTGGAACAGGCGGTACTCGTTTTTCTGCGGCATGGCCGGGGCGGCCGTGGCCGCCGTCAGCATTGTGGTCCTCGCCGGTCATCTGGCCCGCGTGCCCGCCCTCACCGCGTGGGGAAGCCAGCGGCCCATGGCCTGGGTGAGCGCTGTGGCCTTTGCCTGCCTCGCCTTTGGACTCATCCGGCGCGCTTGGCTGGATGGCCGCGATCCGCAGACGCTCTGGCCCTCCTGGGCTCCGCTGGCCGTAGGCCTGATGGCTCTGCTTTGCACCGCCTGCGTCGCGCACGCCATGTACGTCCGCCAGCACACCTCCGCCGAACAGTGGCGCGACACCACGGCCTCCCCCGCCGAGAAGGCCTGGATAGAGGCCGAACGCGCCCGCGCCGGAGACGCCTGGCTTCCGGCCGTGGTCTTCTCGATGGGGCTGGTGGTCACCGCATTGCTCGGCATTGCCACCACCGCGTTCCTCGAGAGCCGCCGCAAGCTCGCTGCTGTCGTCTCCTCCCGCCGCCAGCTCGAGGTCGAGGTGGCCGAACGAGAGCGCGCCACCGAGCGGCTCCGCGCCAGCGAGGCCGAACGCCGCACCCTGATCGACAATATCCCCGGCGCCGTCTACCGCTGCGAGGTCGATCCTCCCTGGCGCGTCCTCTACATCAGCGCCGGCATCGAGAACATCAGCGGCCGTCCCCCGGTGGAGTTCCTGTCCGGGCGCCACACTCTCGGCGGTATCATGCTCCCGGAAGACCTCGACGCCGTCGCCAAGGAATGCCGGGAGGGTGTCGGCGCAGGGCGGCCCTTCGACCTGGAATACCGCATCCGGCACGCCGACGGCACCCTCCGGTGGATCCAGGAGCGCGGGCGGGCGGTCTATGATGCCAGCGGCCGCCCCCGCCTGCTCGACGGCGTCATGTTCGATATCACCTCCCGCATCCGTGCCGAACGCGCCCTACGGCGAAGCGAGTACTGGCTCAACGAATCCCAACGCATTTCCGGAACCGGCAGCTACGTCCTTGATGTCCGCACCGGCCACTGGCGCAGCTCACAGGCCCTCGACGACATCCTCGGGATTGGCCGGGAGTACTGCCGCACTCTGGAGGGTTGGATCGCCCTGGTCCACCCCGACGACCAAGCGTCGGTTTCCGCCCACCTCCGCGAGGAGGTTTTCCAACAGCATCACGGCTTCGACCGGGAGTATCGCATCCTGAGGGCCTGCGACGGAAAAACCCGCTGGGTCCACGGTCGCGGCGCCCTCTTCCCCGAAGAGGGCGGCCATTCCCTCACGCTGGCCGGCACGATCCAGGACATCACCGACCGCCGCCAGATCGAAGAGCAACTTCGCCAGTCCCAGAAGATGGAGTCGGTTGGCCGGCTGGCCGGCGGTGTCGCCCACGATTTCAACAACCTGCTCACCGTAATCAACGGCTACAGCGAATTGGCCTTGGCCGGTCTACCCGAAAACGCTCCGCTGCGCGCGCCGCTGGAAGGAATCCGCAAGGCCGGAGAGCGGGCCTGCTCTCTGACCCGCCAGTTGCTCGCCTTCAGCCGCCGCCAGCTTCTCCAACCCCAGGTTCTCGACCTCAACGCCCTGGTGAAGGACACCGAGCGGATGCTTCACCGTATGATCGGCGAGGATATCCACCTCAACACCATCCTCGCCGCCGATCTCTCCCCGGTGCGGGCCGACCCCGGCCAGATCACCCAGGTCCTGCTCAACCTCGCTGTCAACGCCCGCGACGCCATGCCCGACGGCGGCCAACTCACGCTGGAAACCTCTTGTGTCACCCTGGATGAGGAGTACGCCGCCGCCCACCCGGATTCCCATCCCGGCCGCTTCGTCCAACTCGCCGTCTCCGATACCGGCATGGGCATGGATCCGGAAGTCCAGGAACATCTTTTTGAACCCTTCTTCACCACCAAGCCGCAAGGCGTCGGCACCGGTCTGGGGCTTTCCACTGTCTACGGTATCGTCACCCAGAGCGGCGGATGGATCCACGTCGACAGCGAGAAATCGGTTGGCACCACGTTCAAGATCTACCTGCCTCCGGCCACCGCCGCCTTCGCCGCTCCCGCAGCCGCGCCTCCCCTGGCCGCAAGCGGCGAACAACTCCAGGGTACGGTCCTGGTCGTGGAAGATCAGGAGAGCGTCCGCCGCCTCACATCGCAGATGCTCACCCTGCTCGGCCACCAGGTCCTCGAAGCCGGCGACGGCAATCAGGCCCTGGCTCTGGCCGACTCCCACCCCGGCCCCATCGACCTGCTCCTGACCGACGTGGTCATGCCGGGGATGACCGGCCGCCAACTGGCCGACGCTTTCGCCCGCCGCCGTCCGGAAACCCAGATTCTCTTTATGTCCGGCTACACGGACAACGCCGTCGCCCACCACGGCATGCTCGATCCCAAGGTCACGCTTCTCGAAAAGCCGTTCCGCCTGGAAACCCTCGCGGAGAAGGTCCAGCAGGCGCTGTTTCGGGTCGCCGCGACGTAGCGTTGTTGCTCGCCGATTGCGTCCGCTTCAGCTCTTGTTGATGACGACGCGCTCGACCACTTCCTTGATGGCGAGCACGGCCTTGACCTCGGCCGCGAAGGCCTCCTCGGCGGAGGCGTTGGGGGCCAGGCCGCGCGCGCTGGATTCGATGCCCCAGAAGCCGTGGAAGCCGCTCGCCAGGCACATGCGGAGCTTCTTCTCCAGGTCCCAGCCGGGCACGTCCTTCACCGAGATGCCCTTGGCCCAGGGCAGGGTCTTGCGGACGGCTTCGTACTGATCGTCGCCTTTGTTCCAATTGCCCAGGTCCACCAGCAGGCCGAACTTCGGATGCTTGACCGCCTTCATCAGGGACACCAGGACGTCGGGGTTCGACGACGAGCCGCCGTGGTTCTCGATCACCACGTTGAGGCCGGAGCCTTTGGCGTAGTTCAGCAGATCGCCGAAGGACTCGGCGGCGCGCTGGACGAGGTCCTTGTCCTGCTGCCAATCCCGGGGGCCGCCGCGCATGTTGCAGCGGATGGCGTGGCAGCCGAGAAAGTGCGCCGCGTCGATCCACTTGCGGTGGGCCACGGCCGCGTCCATGCGCTCCTTGCGGTCGGGCGAGGCCATGGGATCTTCGTCATCCACCATGATGAGCACCGAGGTGACCCCGTTCTGCTCGCAGGCGCGTTTCAACTGGCGCAGGTAGCCGATGGTGGGAACCTCGAAGAACTGGTTGACGTATTCCAGCGCGTCGATGGAGAGGCTCTCGCGGATGATCTTCGGCATCTCGAGATTCTTCCACTTGCCGGCGCGGAAGCTGCGCACGAACGACCACTGGGCGAGCGAGATCCGGTTGGGCGCGGCGGGAGCCGCGGCGGCGGCCAGAGCCGTTCCGAGAAACTCTCTCCGGCTGGCGGAGAAGGCGATGGGCGACATAGGACTCCTTCCTTGGGTCGCTGACTATTCTATCCAAGCGGGCGGCGGAGTGATAATACGGGGATGACCAGAAGGAGTCTCGCAGTCGCGGTCTTGGGCGCGTTCTCCACGGGGGCGTTGTTCGGGCAGGCCCGCATCAAGATCGACACCGAGCGCGTGGTGGGCGAGGTCCACCCGCACCTGTTCGGCAATTTCGCCGAGCACCTGGGCCGGTGCATCTACGGCGGCTTGTACGAGGAGGGGAGCCCGCTGGCCGACGGCGACGGCTTCCGCAAGGACGTCATGCAGGCGGTGAAGGGCCTGGGAGTCACGCTGCTGCGCTGGCCGGGCGGCAATTTCGCCTCCGGCTACGACTGGAAGGACGGCATCGGGCCGCGCCATCTGCGTCCCGTGCGGCCCGAAGGCGCCTGGGGCGATGTGGAATCGAACCGCTTCGGCACCGACGATTTCCTGAAGTACTGCGAGCGCGCGGGCGTGGAGCCTTACATCTGCATCAATGCGGGGCTGGGCTCGATCGCGGAGGCGCGCGACTGGGTGGAGTACTGCAACGAGACGCGCGACACCTACTGGGCGAAGCAGCGGCGCAAGAACGGGCGCGAGGCGCCCTACAACGTGAAGTATTGGGGGCTGGGCAACGAGATCGACGGCCCGTGGCAGCTTGGGCACAAGAACGCCGAAGACTACACCAAGTTCGCCCTGGAAGCCGCCAAGGCCATGCGGCGCGTCGACGAGAAGATCTCGCTGATCGCCTCCGGGTCGAGCAACTTCGGGGCCGACTGGGTGGGATGGAACCGCGCCGTCCTCGACCGGCTGCGTTCCGAGATCGACTACATCTCGCTGCACACCTACATCGGGAACGCCGAAAACGACCTGGAGAGGTTCCTGGGCGCCAGCTCGCAAGATGTGGACCAGCGCATCGAGGTGACCGCGGCGCTGATCCGCGCCGCCCAGGCCGGGCAGCGCAACCCCCGGCCCATCTACATCGCTTTCGACGAATGGAACGTGTGGTACCGCGCGCGCGGCGGAAGCGAGCACGAAACCGGGCGCACGAAACTGGAAGAGATTTACAACTTCGAGGACGCCCTCGCGATGGGGATGTTTCTGAACTCCTTCATCCGCCACGCGGACGTGGTCAAGATGGCGAACCTGGCGCAGATCGTCAACGTCATCGCTCCTATCTTCACCAACCGCGAAGGGCTGTTCCTCCAGACCATTTACTTCCCGCTGGCCGAGTACGCCCGGCAGCGCGGCAACATGGCGCTCGACTTACTGGTCTCCTCTCCCACTTATGAGTTACCCAACCGGCGGCCGCTCGGGTATCTCGACGTGTCGGCCAATTACGATGCCAGGGGTCGCGTGATTTGCCTGAACGTGCTCAACCGCAGCGCGACGCGGGAGATCGCCACGCGGATCGACAATGTAACAGGACGTCTGAGCGGGCAAGTTGACATTTGGCAACTAAATCACCCGGACCTGAAGGCCACGCATGGGTTCGGCGCCGACAAGAAGGTCCGGCCGGTGACCCGCAGCGAGACGGTTACCCTGGCGGGCAACGGGTTTGTTTACAAGTTCCCCGCGCACTCGCTGACAATTCTGCGGCTGCGTGTGGGCGACTGACGGGAAGTTGGCGGAGCGCCGCGGCGCTTGCCGGCGCTGAATCAAACAGTTGCGGTTGGCCCGGCAAGTGCGACGTCCGCGGCATGACGATCAGTTCCCTGTCAACCTCGCTTGTGAGTTCCCAACTCACGAGCCTTCTCAACTCAAGTTCGACGTCACAGACCAGCCAGTTCCGCATGCCCCAGGACAGCACCTCGGGGCTGTCCGACATCGGCAGTTACATGCAGCAACTGGCGGATCTTCAGCAGTCGGACCCCGACCAATTCAAGGAGAAGGCCTCCGAGATCGCGGAGCAACTGGAAGCCGCGGCAGCGGAGGCCTCCGAGACCGGGGACACCAGGCTATCGGAGATGCTCACCGACCTCGCCGGGAAGTTCGACACGGCGGCGGAAACCGGTGAGATGCCCGACCTGTCTCCGCCCGATGGCGGCCCTCCCCCGATGGGACCGCCGCCGGGACCCCCGCCCGACAGCACCGACAGCGAGACGACGACGGACGGCACCAGCAGTTCGTCAAGCGTGGAAGCTGACAACCTACAGCAGTTGATGAGCCTGTTTCAGCAGCAGAGCTCGGACTCCGACCCGATGTCGGTGCTGAGCGACGTGCTGGCCAGCGTCTTGTCGACCAGCCTGTCCTGACCACTCTCCCCGTGGGGTCAGTCCGGAAGGGCCGGCTCCACGGCCTCTACGCGGCGGCTTCCGTGCTGACGCGGCGCGCCCCCTCGACCTCGACCAGCTTGCCGCTGGTGACATCGTAGATGTAGCCGTAGATGGAGACGCGGTTGGGCACCAGGGGATGGGCCGCGATCCGGGTCACGTCGTCGCGCACGCTCTGCGCCTGGTCCTTGATCGTCAGCCACTCGATGAACTCGCCGGCCCGCGAGCCCGGCCCTTTCCCGGTGTCGCGCCAACGGCCCGTGTCCAGCGTGGCGGTTTCCAGGCTGCGCGAGAGCAGGTCGCGCATGATGTCGTTGGTGAAGAATTCCATCCCGCAGTTGTTGTGGTGGACGACGAACCACTCCCGCGTGCCCAGGAGTTTGTAAGAGATCACCAGGGAACGAATGGCGTCGTCGCTGGCCCGCCCGCCGGCGTTGCGGATCACGTGGGCGTCGCCCTCCGCGAGGCCGGCGAATTTCGCCGGGTCGAGCCGGGCATCCATACAGGTCAGAATCGCGAACCGCCGGCGCGGCGGCATGGCCAAGCCGGATTTCTCGCCGAAGGCGGCGGCGTAGGCCTGATTGGCGGCAAGTACTTCCTGGAGAACACTGCTCACGGCATCCCTCCCTCAATCGCAGATAATCTCTAAAACTCTATAGAGATTATACTGATTGCGCAAGGGCCTGTAAAGGGGAGGGAAGCGCGAGCCGTCAGATGGTCATTGCCAGGAAGCCGCCGTCAACGCGCAGGATGGTGCCGGTGACGAAGGACGAGGCCTTCTCGGATGCCAGGAAGATGGTGGCGCCCACCAGTTCCCGGGACTCGCCGAAACGGCCCATGGGGGTGTGGCCCATGATGGCGGCGGTCCGCTCCGGAGTGAGGAGCTTGCGGTTCTGCTCGGCGGGGAAGAAGCCGGGGACGATGGCGTTCACGCGCACGCGCTGGGGAGCCCACTCCCGCGCCAGGAACTGGGTGACCTGATTCACGCCGCCCTTGGAGACGGCGTAGGTGAAGACCTTGGAGAGCGGGGGGCCGGAGGAGACCGACGAGATGTTGATGATCGAGCCGCCCTGGCCGGCGTCGACCATGGCCTTGCCGAAGACCTGGCAGGCCAGGAAGACACTCTTGAGATCGACGTCGATCAGGCGCTGCCACTCCTCTTCGGTGATCTCGAAGAACGGGGTGCCGGAGTTGATGCCGGCGGCGTTGATCAGGATGTCGATGCGTCCAAGGTCGGCCAGAATACGGTCGAGGGCGGCCTGGAGATCGGCCTTCTTCGTCGCGTCCACGGCCACGGCGATGGCGCGGCGTCCGGTTTTTCGGATTGCCTCCGCGCGGGCCTCGGCACCGGCGGGATTGAAGTCCAGGATGGCGATGTCGGCGCCGGCGCCCGCCAGTCCCATGGCCATCTCGCCAGCCAGGACTCCACCCCCCCCCACAACGGCGGCGACCTTACCCGCCAAGGAGAACATTTCCGCATGATCCATAAAGATTTAGACCTCGAACACCGATTCTAGCATGGGGACCCTAGAGTCTTGGGCGCCCCCAGCCCGGGGGGGGAGACACTAGGCCCGCCCGACTGCACGGTGCGGGGGTCGGGTACCCAGGGAC
>CAYOTD010000196.1:0-8399 GCA_964406685.1 uncultured Solibacteraceae bacterium
GCCCTCGCGGATGCCGACGCCGGCGTGCGTTACTGGGGCGTCATGGGCATCCTGATGCGCGGCGCCGGACAGGTCGAAGCGGCGCGGAGCGAACTGGCCAAGGCGCTGGCGGACTCCTCCCCCAGCGTGCGCATCGCCGCCGCCGAAGCGCTGGGACGCTACGGCAACGCGGAAGAGTTGCGGCGCGCGCTGGCGGTCCTCCTTCAACACGCGAACCCGGCCGCCAACGGCGCCTACACGGCGATCGAAGCGTTGAACGCTATCGGCGCCCTCGGCGCCAAAGCGTCGCCGCTGAAAGCGCGCCTCGCCGCCCTGCCCACCGGCGACCCGGCGGCCCCCGAGCGGGTGCGCTCCGAGTACACCCGCCGGCTGTTCGCCCGCCTCGCGGAAACCCTCTGAACCAGGGCCTCTGTGTCCCGATATGATGGAGACGTGAGCCGAATCCTGATGGTGGCCTCCGAGGCGACGCCCTTCGCCAAGACCGGAGGCCTGGCGGACGTGCTGGGGAGCCTGCCGCACGCCTTGCGGGAGCGGGGCGAGGAGGTCGCCCTGGTGCTGCCGCGCTACGGCTCCACCCGCACCGCCAACGCCCGCCGGATCTATAACGATCTGCGCGTCTGGTTCGGCCCCGACTGCTGGCGCTGCGACCTCTACCTGGCAGACGACCGCGGCATGCCGGTCTATCTCGTCGACTGCCCGCCTCTGTACGAACGGGAGGGTCTGTACGCCGTCGACGGCGAGGATCACCCCGATAATCACGTCCGCTTCGCGGTCTTCGCGCGCGCCGCCCTTGCCGTCATCCGCTGGATGTTCCGCCCCGACATCGTGCACTGCCACGACTGGCAGGCTTCACTCCTCCCCGTCTACATGCGGCAGCAGTACGCCGGCGACCCCACCTTCTACGCCCTCAAGGTCCTGCTCACCATTCACAACCTGGGCTACCAGGGCCAGTTCCCCCGGACCGTGCTGCCCCAGATCGGGCTCGACGATTCGCTTTACTCCTCCGGCCTGATGGAGTGCTGGGGGAAGGTGAACGTGCTCAAGGCCGGCATCGTCACCGCCGATCACCTGAGCACGGTCAGCCCCACCTACGCCCGCGAGATTCAGACCGCGGAGTTCGGCGTCGGGCTCGAATCGTTGCTGGCCGCGCGGGCGGGCGAATTGACGGGCATCCTCAACGGCGTGGATTACTCGGTGTGGAATCCGGAGACCGACCCTCACATCCCCGCGCACTACTCGGCGGCGGACCTCAGCGGCAAGGCCGAGTGCAGACGCGCCCTGCTGGAGGAGTTCGGACTGCCGGCCGGCCGGCCCGTGATCGGGATGGTCACGCGGCTGGTGAGCGAGAAGGTCGCCCTGGTCGCCGCAGCCGCCGCCGAGATCGCGCGCGAGGACGTATCGCTGGTCGTGCTCGGCACCGGCGATAGCGAACTGGAGCAGACCTTCCGCGGCCTGGCCGCCGTTTATCCCGGCCGCATCGCGGTCCGCATCGGCTTCGACAACCGGCTGGCGCACCGCATCGAAGCCGGCTCCGACATGTTCCTCATGCCCAGCCGTTACGAGCCTTGCGGCCTGAACCAGATCTACAGCCTGCGCTACGGCGCCGTCCCCATCGTGCGCGCCGTTGGCGGCCTGGAGGATACGATCGACGAAAGCACGGGCTTCAAGTTTTGGGAGTATACCGGCGAAGCGCTGCTGGGCGCCATCCGCTGTGCGCTCGACGCCTGGAAGGACCAGGACGGCTGGCGGGAGAGGATGCTCCGGGGGATGGCGAAAGACTTCTCCTGGGAAGCGTCGGCGGCGGAGTACTCGAAACTATACCTACGGCTCTTGAATCCTTGACGCACAAAACTCATCCTAGAAACTGGAGACACGAATGGCGGGTACAACTACTTTTACCGACCAGAACTTCGACAGCGAAGTCTTACAGAGCGACATTCCGGTGCTGGTCGATTTCTGGGCCGTCTGGTGCGGCCCCTGCAAGATGATCGCCCCCGTGGTGGAGGAGATCGCGGGCGAGTACGCCGGAAAGGTCAAGGTCGGCAAGCTGAACGTGGACGACAACGGCGACACGGCGATGCGCTATCAGATCCGCGGCATCCCCACGCTGCTGGTGTTCAAGGGCGGCCAGGTGGTCGACCAGATCGTCGGCGCGGTGGGCAAGACGCAGATCCGCAAAACCATCGACGCCCACCTCTGATCGCGCTACACCAGCCCGAGTTCCAGCCCTTTCAACACGGCGCGGGTGCGATCTCGCACCCCCAGCTTGGAGAGGATCGCGGAGACCTGGGACTTCACGGTGGTTTCGGAGTTGCCGAGTAACTCCGAGATCTCGCGGTTGCTCAGGCCCGCCGCCATCAGGCGGAGCACCTCGACCTCGCGCGGCGTCAGCGATTCCGGCAACGGCGAGCTCTCGAACCGCGGATGCAGCGTGCGCAGCCGCTCCAGGCCCTGGCCGGTGAGAGCCGGGCGGAGCACGGTGTCCCCCGCCATGACGGCTTCAATGGCGCGCGTGAGCTGGCCCAGCGAGATGTCCTTGCGCAGATAGCCGCGCGCCCCGGCGCGCATGCCGCGCAGCATCGCCTCGTCGTCGTCGAAGGTGGTGATCAGGATCACGGGGACCTGGCTGCTCTGTTCGCGCAGCCGCTCCAGAACCTCCGGGCCGGACAGGCCGGGCAGGCGCACGTCCATCAGAACGATATCCGGCTGGACCTCGGGAATGAGCCTGAGGGCTTCATCGCCGGTGGCCGCTTGCGCCACCACCTGAAAGCCGGCGTTCAGCGCCAGCAGTTCCACGATGCCCTGCCGGACGAGGGTCTCGTCCTCGACCACGGCGATGCGGATCATGGCGTGCTCCCGGAGTCCGGAATCCATCCCCGCAGGAGGAATCCCCGGCCCGGCGTGGATTCGATTTCAAGCTCGCCGCCCAGGTCCGCGAAGCGCTCCCGCATGCCGCGCAGGCCGTTGCCCTCGGCGATCGCGGCCGCACCCGAGCCGTCGTCGCGGCATTCGAACAGCACCCGCCCGGGGCTTCGCCGGATGCTGAGCCACAGGCCGGCGGCGCCGGAGTGCCGCGCGGCGTTGGTCATGGCCTCCTGGGCGCAGCGGAACAGGGCGCGCGCGGCCGCCGGCCCCACCGAGACATCCTCGCCGACCTCCAGGTGGCACGCCGGGCGCTTCATCCCTTCGCCAAGCTGTTGAAGCGCCGGCCGCAGGTCGAGCGACTGATCGCCGCGAATGCTGGCCAGCACCTCCCGCGTTTCGGCCAGCAGCATCCGGGCGATGAGCTGCGCCCGCTGGATCGGTGTGAGCGCCGCCTCGCTGGTGGTCTGGGAGGCGATCTCGAGGTTGAGCGAAAGGCCGGTGAGGTGGTGGCCGATGGTGTCATGCAACTCGCGGGAGATGCGCAGCCGCTCGCCGATCCGCGCGGTCTCCGCCAGCAGGTGCTGCGAGCCTTCCAGTTGCGCCCTGGCCCACTGCATGGCCTTGCGGCTCTCATCCAGTTGCAGGATGAGGTAGCCGGCGCTGAAGGCGAACAGCGTCCAGACCAGCATCATCGCCGTGGTGAGAGCCATAGCGAGCGGGCGTGGCGTGTTGGCGACGATCTCGCTGACCGTGAAGTCTCCATACCAGGCCGCCGCGCCGCACAGCGCCAGCTCCATACCGGCCATCCCGGCCAGCCAGCGCAAGGCCGCGCGGCTGCGGACCACGAAGGGAATCTCCATCGCCAGCACGATGAACAGCTCGGATGCCACCGAAGCGGCGGCCACGATCTGAAACCCCAGCAGCGCCGCCGATCCTGTTCGCCGTCCGCCGTCCAGCGGGCGTGTCACATGCCAAAACGCCCACGAGAACGCCGCCAGCAGGGCGAATTGGAGCAGGGCGGCCGGGTGCGCCAGACGGTGTCCCAACGCGATGTGCGCGTTGACGATCGTGCTGCCGCCAATGACCACGCTCGCGGCGATGCCGGAGTACCGAAGAAGGCGGCCCGCGTCCATCTTCTCCACGGTAGCGAAGCCGCCGGAGGGCGCGCATCCTCCGGAAGTAGGAAAGACGCGGCCAACTTGCGGCCGATGTGGACCGCGGCCCGCCACCCTTATTCTGCTGCCATGACACGCAGACACATCCTGTTCGCATTGGCGGCCGCTTCGCTGCTCTGCACTCCCGGCCGCGCGCAGACCGGGCTGGCGGCGCCCTCCCTGGAGAACTTCGACCGCCTGATGACGCAGACCATGAGCAAGTGGAAGCTCCCCGGCGGCTCGCTCGCCATCACGTATCGCGGCCGGCTGGTTTTTGCCCGCGGTTACGGCTACCTCGATCGCGTCAACAAGGTCCCCGCGCAGCCGGATTCGCTGTTTCGCATCGGCAGCAACAGCAAGACCATCACGGCGGCGGCGGTGCTGAAGCTGGTTCAACAGAAGAAGCTCACCCTCGACCAGACGGTCGTGGATCTGCTCGGGCCTGATCTGATTCCCTCCGCCGCCATCACCGACCCTCGCTGGCGGCGCATCACCGTGCGCCACCTGCTTCAGCACTCGGGCGGCTGGGACGAGGAGACACTGGACTTCGATCCCGTGCTGCTCACCGCCGACGTGCTCGAGGCCTTCGGCATCGGGACTCCCGTGAGCGTTCCGCCCGAACAGATCCGGGCCGCGGTCATTCGGCACATGGCCACGCTTCCGCTCCATCTCGATCCGGGAACCCGTTATTCGTACTCCAACTTCGGCTACCTGCTGCTGGGACGCGTGATCGAGCGCGTCTCCGGAAGACCCTACGCGGACTTCGTGCAATCCGAAGTTCTCCGCCCCCTGGGAATCCGGCGAGCCTACCAGGCAGGAATGCCGGTGACCGCGCGGCGGCTGGGCGAGGCGGATTACTACAGCTACGACGGCGAACCCAAGTCGCGCAGCGTGTATCATGCAGACGGCCGCTTGCTGGATCAGCCGGATGGCGTCGCCCTGGCCGATCCGCTGGACTCAACCGGCGGCTGGATCATCTCCACGATCGACCTGCTGCGGTTTGCGACCTCGCTCGATACGTTCCTTGGACCGGAGATCGTAGCGCAGATCAAAGCCAGACCCTCCTACGAACTCCACCCCCAGCAGTACATGGGCCTGGGATGGTTGATGATCTCCCTTTCGCCGGGTGAATGGGACTGGTTCCACGACGGCGCGGGGTCGGGCACCATCAGTGTCGTATCCCGCGGCGGCACCAGCGGGGTGGCCTTCGCGGCGTCCTTCAATAGCTGCCCGCCCGAGGAGCAGGTGAACGACCTGGCGGTGGAGCTGTACGTCGCATGGAAGACGCTGGCCGCGGCCGTGGGAACCTGGCCGGCCGAAGACCAGTTCACGCGCTACGATCCCACGGGCCGCCCGCGGCTGGCCGAGGCGGGAGTGGTCAGCGCCGCCTCCGCGCTTCCGGGCGCGATCAGTCCGGGCGGAATCGTGTCGCTGTTCGGAGTGCGGCTGGGACCCGAGAGCGGACTCAACGCGGCGCCCGCCTCCGATGGTCTCTATCCGAAGGAACTGGGTGGCGTGCGCGTTCTGTTCGACGGCCAACCCGCTCCGCTGCTCTATGTCTCCGAGGGCCAGATCAACGCCGTGGCACCGTACGTCCTGTCGGGCCGCAGCAGGGTCCGGGTGCAGGTGGAGACCGCCCAGGGGCGCTCGGACGAACTCGCTGTCGCATTCCGGGAGCAGGCGCCCGGCCTGTTCACCTTGTCCGGCAACGGCCGCGGTCCGGCGGCCATTCTCAATCAGGACCTGTCGCTGAACTCGGCCACCCGTCCGGCGGCGCGCGGCGAGACGATCTGCCTGTTCCTGACCGGTACGGGAGTCCCCAAGCCTACGCCGGTGGACGGCGGCCTGGCCGGCTCCGCCTACGATTTCCGCCAGCCGGTCCGCGTGACCGTGGGAGGCGTCGAGACGGAACTGCTGTACGCGGGCGCCGCGCCCGGACTGGTCAACGGCGTCGTCCAGGTGAACGTGAAGACGCCCGTACCCGCGCCGGCCGGCGAGGTCGAGGTGCGGCTCAGCGTCGGGGACACCACCAGCCGCGCGGGGGCGACGGTGTTCCTGAAGTAGCGTGGTACGGCGGCGCTCAGGCGGGGGCCAGGCGCGCGAGGGCGCGGTCGAAGGCGGCGATCGTTTCCGCGGCGTCCTGCTTGGAGTGAACCACAGAGGTGTACATGCGGCCGTCGGGCAGGATGTAGACGCCCTCTTCCAGCAGGGCCACCACCAGGCGGCGCAGCAGGGCGGGATCGTCGTCGAAGGTGTCGCGGTATTCGCGGAGTTCGTTGCGCCGCGTGAAATGCAGCGCAAAGGCCGTCCCGAAGCCGCTCACCAGCAGCGGCGCTGAGTGACGCCGCGCCGCTTCCGCGATGCCGCGCATGACGCTCTCGCCCACCGCGTGCGCCTGCTGGAGCGCCGCGCCGCCATCGGCTGACAGCACGCCGAGCGTGGCGTGCGCTCCCGCCAGCACGACGGGGTTGCCGTTGAAGCTGCCGCCGAAGGCCACACCGCCATCGACGGTCATTTCCAGAATGTCCGCGCGCCCGGCCACGCCGCTGAGCGAAAGCCCCCCGGCCACGGCCTTGCCGTAGGTCGACAGATCCGGCTTGACGCCGTAGAACTGCTGCCCGCCGCCGAGCGCCAGGCGGAATCCGGTGATCACTTCGTCCAGCATGAACAGCGCGCCGTGGCGGTGCGCGATCTCGCGCGCGCCTTCCAGGAACCCCGGCCGAGGGAGAATGCAGCCGGAGTTGCACAGCACCGGCTCCATCACCACGGCCGCGATTTCGCGGCCGCGCCGCGCGAAGACGCGCTCGATCGCCTCCAGCGAATTCCACGGCGCCACCACCACGTTGTCGGCGGCGTTCGGCACCTGTCCCTTCGAGGGCGCCACGGGCGTGGGCTCTTCCCACGGACCGACGCTCGCGGCCGGCGGGTGGTAGCTGATCAGCGCCGAATCCATCCAGCCGTGATAGTGCCCTTCGAATTTCAGGATCAGGTTGCGGCCCGTGAAGGCGCGGCACAGCCGCCAGGCGAGCTGCACCGCTTCGGTCCCGCTGGAGGTGTAGGAGACGCGCTCCGCGCAGGGCACCAGCGACTGGATCTTCTCCGAGACCAGGTATTCGAGCTCGTGCTGCGCGCCGTAGGTGAGCGGCCCTTCGGCGGCGGCGCGGACGGCCTCGACCAGGGCCGGATGGCGGTAGCCCAGGATGCTCGGCCCCCAGCCCAGGGTGTAGTCGATGTACCAGTTGCCGTCGGCGTCTTTGAGGCGGCTCCCCCGGCCGTCCTCAAAATACAACGGCACGGGCGCTTTGACGCGGAACGGGCTCGACACGCCGCCGGCCAGCGACCGGCGCGCGCGCTCCAGCAGCGCGCGCGATTTCTCCCAGCTTCTTGGCACTTCGTGAATCTCCTCCACCTACTTCGCCAACACGCCGGCCAGCTTGAGCAGCTCGGTGTCGAGCGGCTTCTTGCCCGCGACCACTTCGGCCAGCGGCGTGGCCGTCAACTGGCCCTTGCAGATGCCGGTCAGCACGCCGAAGCGTCCGGCGGCAACGTTCTCCACCGCCGCGGCGCCCAGCCGCGTGGCCAGCATGCGGTCGGCGTAAGTGGGCGCGCCGCCGCGCTGCACGTAGCCGATGACGACGGTCCGCACGGCGAAGCCGAGCCGCTCGGTGTGCTCCTTGAAGTAGGCCGCCATCCGCTCGGCGTTGTAGCGCGCCCCTTCGGCCACCACGACGATGGCGTGCGGCTTGCCCCGCTCGTAGGCGGTGCGGATCTCGTTGGCGATGGCCTCCGGATCGGTTTCGACTTCGGGGATGGCGATGGCCTCGGCGCCGCCGGCGATGCCAGACATCAGCGCCAGGTAGCCGCAGTCGCGGCCCATTACCTCCACCAGCAGGGCGCGCTGGTGCGAGGAGGCAGTGACCTTCAACCGGTCGATCGACTCCAGGGCGATGTTCAGAGCGGTATCGACGCCGATGGTGATGTCCGATCCCACCAGGTCGTTGTCGATGGTGGAAGCCACGCCCACCACCGGAAACCCGAGCCGCGAGAGTTTCTCCGAGCCCGTCTGCGTGCCGTTGCCGCCGATGGCGATCAGCGCGTTGATGCCGTCCCGGTTCAGCGCGCGCAGGGCCTTCTGGCGGCCCTCTTCGGTCTGGTACTCCGGGCAGCGGGCGCTGCCGAGAACCGTGCCGCCGCGCTGCATGATCTCCCCCACATCGCGCGCCCCCATGGGACGGAAGTTGCCGGCGATCAGGCCCGCGTAGCCCTGCCGCACGCCGAACATCTCCCAACCCTTGTCAACCCCCGTGCGCACTACGGAGCGGATGGCGGCATTCATCCCCGGGGCATCACCGCCGCTGGTTAACACTGCGACTTTCATGG
>CAYOTD010000197.1:0-8393 GCA_964406685.1 uncultured Solibacteraceae bacterium
GGCGCCGTTGCCCACCGGGTCGGTCAGCCAGGCGAAGAAGTACTTGTTGCGCGCGCCCGTCGCTCCCGGCCCGCCGTGGCCCACGATGCCGCGCAGCCGCCACACCTTGCCGATGTCGCCCGAATCGGCGGCCTTCTTGGCGGCGTAGTTGGCCGGCCACCAGGCCATCTGGTAGTTGGTCAGCACATGGATGCCGTGTTTGGACGCCAGAGCGCGGATGGCCTGCGCCTGCTTGAAGGTGGCGGCCAGCGGCTTCTCGAACATGACGTGGATCTTGCGCGGCGCGCAGGCCTCGACGATTTCCAGGTGGCGGCTGTTCTCCACAAACGCCCACACCACCTGGGGCTTGGTCTCCGCCAGCATCTTCTTGTAGTCGCTATAGATCAGCGAGTCGGCCGCGCCCATCTTCCGGGCCTCGTCCGCCAGTTCGGCCACCGGTTCGGCGATGCCCACCAGCTTCGCGGTTTCGCCTTTGATCATCCGGGACAGGTGTCCCCACACGTGGGAATGCACCAGCCCGACCACGGCGATACGGGTATCCTGCGCGGCCAGGGTAGCCGCGGACAAAACTGCAAGAAACACAAAGCGCATGCCGCCAGCGTAGCAGATTCTGTTGTGGGGTCAGGGCTTCCGCCCTGCCGCCGGCCTTTAGGTCGGCGTTCCCGCTCTACTGTACCGCCATCGTGATGCCGCTCTGGGCCAAGCGCGTGCCCACCCGGACCTGTACGGAAACCGCGTCGCCGCGGCTGACTCCCGCCGGAACGCGCGCGTTGATTTGCAGCGCGCCGGAGACGAATCCCGGCGCGGCGCCGGCGTACAGCACCTCGGCTTCCAGGCCGCCGATGACGACGCTCACCGGCAACAGCGGAGCCGGGTACGGCGTCGAGCTGTTCACCCTGCCGTCCACACCCGCCGGCGACGTCTGCCCCTCGCCGGTGGCGTAGATCATCACCACCGATCCAGGCGAGGCGGGCTTGGTGTTGGCGCTCTGCGGCCCGTTCACCGAGTAGTCCTGGTTGAGGATGGCGCCCTGCCCCGACCCCTGCTGGTTGACGCTGAACACGCCCGGGGCGGCGTCGGTCACGGTGAACTGCGTGCCGCTGGAAAGCTGGCCCTTGGACTCCACCTGCACGGTGACCGTCACCCGGCCGGAAACATCATAAGGCACGATGCAGCTCAGCCGGTCGCTCCACACCCAGATCAGCGGAGCCGGAATGCCGTCAAACAGCACGCGGGTCTCCGCCAGCGTGGTGTCCACCCGGCCCTGCGCATTCAGCTTCAGCGTGGTCAGCGTCGGAGGCCCGACGTTGGCCCCTTCCAGATACACGATCTCGCCCGGAGCCACCGACCCCGGCACGTAGCTGGCGCCGTTGCGCAGCGCGGTGATTCGCGGCACCACCACCGCCGCCGGTGTGACCGTGAGGGTCACCGGAATCGTCAGCGGGCTGTTGGAGGCCGCCGCGGACGCCACGATCAGGTTGCCGGTGAACGTTCCGGCGGTGGTGAGCGGAGCGGTCAGGATGGAGACCGTGATGGTCGCCGGTGTGCTGGTCGCGCTGGCGGCCGCGCTCAGCCAGCTCCCGCCGGTCTGTGTGTTGCTGGACAGCGTGAACCCGGCCGGCGAGCTGGTGGTCAACTGCACGGTTTGTGGCGTAGGCGCGGTTCCGCCGATCTGGTACGTGAAGCTCAGCGAGGTCGGGCTCGCGGTGAGGGTTTGTTGCGCCACGATCGCCATCGTGACCGGCACGGTCAGTGGCGTGTTGGATGCCGTGGGCACCTGGATCGTGATTGTTCCGGTGCATGTCGTGCCGGCCGCGGCGGATACGGCCAACGGCACCACGGTGATGGTGGCCGGCGTGGTCCCGCTGGGTGTGCCCAGGGTCAGCCAACTGCCGCTGGTTGAGGTGTTGGCGGCCGAGGCCGTGAACGCCACCGCGGTGGCCGTTCCGCTGGCGCTCACCGACAGGGTTTGCGAGGCCGCCGCGGCGCCGCCCTGCACCTGCGTGAAGCTGAGCGAAGTCGGCGAGACGGCCGCGGTGATGCCGGTATTGGCGGTGACGGTAAGCGTGACCTGCACCGTCAGCGGCGAATTCGAGACGCCGGACGCCTGAATCGTGACCACGCCGGTGCAGACGACGCCGGAGGCGTAGCTCACCGCCATGGGAACCACCTGGATCGTGGCCGGCGTGGTTCCGCTGGTCGCGCTGAGGGTGAACCAGTTGCCGGGGCACATGGACGTGGAGGTGGTGGTGGCCGTCGCCGAAAACGCCACCGCCGTGGAGGTTCCGCTCGCGGTGATCGTCAGGGACTGCGCGGCGGCGGCCGCGGCTCCCTGCGGCTGGGTGAAGGACAGCGCGTTCGACGACACCCCAAGGGTGGTAGCCGTGGTGATGGTGAGGGTCACCGAGACGGTCTGGGTGTTGGCGCCGGTGGCCGTAATGGTCACCGTCCCGGTGTAGGTGCCCACTCCCATCGAGGTCGGATTCACATAGACCGTCAGGTTGGTGGGCGTGGTCCCACTGTTCGGGCCGACAAACAGCCAACCGGACACCCCCGAGTTGACCGCCGCGGTCGCCGTGTATTGCAGCGCGCTTCCGGTGGTGGTCAACGCGACGTTCTGGGAAGTGATCGACGAACCCACGGTCGCGGTGAAGCTCAGCGTGGTCGGGCTCGCGTTCAACAGACTCGAGTTGCTGACAACCAGTGTGACGTTGATGGTGATGGCGGCAACCCCGCTCACCGTCGGGGTCAACGTGATGGTTCCGCTATAGGTATCCACCGCGAGACCCGTAGGGAGCACCGACACCGTCAGCGTGGCCGGTGTGGTGGACGAAGTGGTCGACGCCGTCAGCCACCCCGTGCCGGTCCCCGTGGCGGTGGAAATCGTGAACGATTCCGGAATGCCGGAACTGGTAATCGAAACGGTCTGCGCCGCCGGGATCGAGTACCCCACCTGGTAGTTGAAGGTGAGCGCCGAAGGCGAGGCCACCAGCGCCGGGGTGGTGGTGACCGTCAGGGTCACCGGCACTGTCAGCGAGGGGTTATCGGTACCGAAAGTGGTGATGGTGATCGTTCCGGTGTAGGTGCCCGACACCAGGCTTTGCGCGGCCGACGTCAGGCCCACCGAGACGGTGCCGGGCGTCACGCCGTTGGTCGGCGTCACCGAGAGCCAGTTGCTCGCGGTGGCGGCGATAAAGCTGATGCCGCTGGTCGTGCTGGCGTTGGCCAGGCTCTGCGCCGCCGGCAGGGAAGCCCCCGGCGAGAGGGAGAAGGTGAGGGAAGTGGGCGTCGTGCTTACGAAAGCGACTGTGCTGATATTGAGCCGGACCGTGATGGTGGTGGTTGGGTTCGACGCACCCGGGGCGTAGATGGTGATCTTGTTGGTATAGCTTCCGATCGGCAGCCCGCCCACGATGCCCGAGCTCACGCTCAGGGTGAGATCCGCCGGCGTGGCGCCGCTGCTGGAGCTGAGCACCAGCCAGTTGCCGCCCGTCTCCGCGGTTACCGACGCCGTAAAGGTGAGCCCCGCGCCCGACGAGGTCACCGGCAGCGTCTGCGAACCCGGCATGGCCGTGCCCACCTGGTAGTTGAACGGTTGCAGCGTGCCGACTTTCAGCTCCGGGGTCGTCGAGACGGTGAGCGTCACCGAGATGGTGGTGGGAGTGGCAAGGAATCCGCCGGGGGTCAGCGTGACCGTTCCGTTGTAAGTTCCCGCCGCCAGCGACGCCGGGTTGACGCTGACGTAGACGGTTGCGGGCGTGGTCGCGCTGGTCGGCGTCACCGACAGCCAGCCGGTCGACGTCGAGGCGGAGAAGCTCTGCGCGGTGGTGCTGGTCACTGTGACGCTCTGCGCCACCGGCACCGTGCCGCCGCTGACGTAGCTGAAGCTCAGCGTCGTCGAGGAGGCGGTCAGGGTCGTCGAGCTCGACGATCCGGTCACGTTCAGCGTCACGCTGACGATCTGCGGCGAGTTGGGCGTCGACGGGGCGGTTATCGTGATGTAGCCGGTGTAGGTGCCCTGCGAAAGCCCCGTCGGGTTCACCGTAATCGTGGCCGTCACGGGCGTCGACCAGGCCGCGGGCGTAATCGCCAGCCAACTGCCGCTCTGCTGCACCGCGGTGGTGTAGTTCACCGAGGGGCCGGAGGTGCCGATGTACAACTGCTGTTGCTGCACCGTGGCCGACCCGACGGTGGAAGTGAAGGTAAACGAGGTCTGGCCCAGAACCAACAGGTTCTGCGCCATCGCCGCCGTCGCCGTCATCAGCAGCGCGGCCGCAATTCCGGAGAATTTCGAGATCCAGTGTGAGCGGTTCACTTGCATTCCTCCAGCTCTCTCCAAAGAAGTCCGACTGCTTTTCTCAGCGTATCATCGGACGCGTGCCCGGACATACCCCAGGCAATTGGGTGGACGCGGGGACCCGGCATAACCGCGGCCGGACCTCTCCGCCCTTCCTGCTGCAATTCAGCTTCCGCCGTGAACCCCTCGCCATCCGGCCGCCCCCTCGTTTCGCGCGTGCCCGGCTGACACATACGCCGGGGCAATCCGGCACGCCCCACGGCTCGCGGAATGCGATGATGTTCAGTGGACGATGCGCCTCCTGGTCGACGCCACGCCGCTGCTGCTGCGCAGCGCTGGGGTAAAAAACTACTTCTACTACTGGCTCCCGCGCCTGCGCCGCCTGGCCCCCCCCGACCGCATCGACGCCTTCCCCCTGCTGGACGAGTTCGGCGCCCTGACCCACGAGCGCAGCGTCCTCACCCCGCTGGCCACGCTCCCGCGCCTGGCGCTGCTCCACTTCGTTAACATCCGTTACAATCCGGCGATCGACTTGCTCGCCACGCGCTACGACGTGGTTCACCTCACCAACCAGTTGCGCCATCCCATCCGGCGCGCGCGCGTCACCGCCACCGTGCACGATCTCACGGGAATGCTGCTGCCCGAGCTCCACACCGCCGGCAACGTCAAGGCCGACAAGCGCTTCACGGACACCGTCCTGCGGCGCGCCGCCGGCCTGATCGCGGTTTCCGAAAACACGCGCCGCGACCTGGTGCGCCTGCTGGGCATCCCGGGAGAACGCGTCGAAGTGATCTACCCCGGCGTGGACGAGCGATTCTCGCGCATCACCCGCGAGGACGCGGCGCCCGTCCTCCGCCGTCTCGGCCTGGCGAAGCCTTACGTGCTGTTCCTGGGGACCATCGAGCCGCGCAAGAACCTCGACCTTCTGCTGGACGCCTGGGCCGGCCTGGCAGCGCCCCTGCGGGAGGAGTTCGAGCTGGTGATTGCGGGCCCCTCCGGTTGGGCGCCCCGCTCGACGCTCGACCGGCTGGCCGCCGCGGGCGGCGTCCGCCGGCTGGGATACGTCGCCGAAGAGGACCTGCCGGCGCTGACCGCCGGGGCGCGCGTCTTCGCCTATCCGTCGCTGTATGAAGGCTTCGGCTTCCCGGTGGCGCAGGCCTGCGCGGCGGGAGTGGCCGTGCTGACCTCCAACCTCTCCTCGCTCCCCGAAGTGGCCGGCGAAGGGGGCCTGCTGGTCGATCCGCGCAGCCTGGCCGAGATCCGCGACGCCCTGGCGCGGCTGCTCACCTCCGAATCGCTCTGCCGCCGGTTGAGCGAGGCGGGCCGCCGCCACGCCGCCCGCTTCCGCTGGGAAGATTGCGCCGCCCGCTCCCTCGCCTTCTTCCGTAAAGTCGCCCAGGCTCCCCGCATCCGCTAAACTGGCATTTACAGTTCGTGGCGACAAACGGCATCTACAAGCGAACCCAGGGGTGGACGGGGGAGTGGTCCTTTCTGCTGCGCAACTTCGTCACCAAGGACTTCAAGATCCGCTACCGCAACATGTCTCTGGGCGTGTTCTGGTCCCTCGCCAATCCCCTGGTGATGATGGGCGTGCTGACCTTCGTGTTCCGCCGCATCGTCTCCGATTCCCCCATCGCCGACTTTCCCCTGTTCGTGCTCGCCGGGCTGGTGCCGTTCAACTTCTTCTCCGTGGCGTGGTTAAACGGCTCGACCTCCGTCTTTGACAACGGCGCCCTCGTCAAGAAGGTCGGGTTCCCGCGTGAAGTGGTTCCGGTGGCTTCCGTGCTCGGCAACACGGTCCACTTCGGCCTGCAAACCAGCCTGCTGATCGCCTTCACCCTGGCCTTTGGCAAGGGCGTTCACCTGAGCTGGCTCTGGCTGCCGGTGGTGATGATCTTCGAGATCGCCTTTGTCTGCGGTCTGGCGCTGCTGTTCTCCGCCATCGACGTCTACATCCGCGACGTCAAGTACGTGGTGGAATCGGCCAACACCGTCATCTTCTGGCTGGTTCCGGTCTTTTACTCCTTCACCGTGATCCCGGACCGGTTCCGGGACGTCTACCAGCTCAACCCGGTGGCCGCCGTGGTGCTGGCCTTCCGCAATATCCTGCTGGACGCCAAGGCGCCTCCCGAATCGCTGCTGTCGAAACTCGCCCTGGTTTCCACCGGGACGCTCCTGGTGGGCTACCTCGTTTTCGGAAGGCTGAAGCGGAGGTTTGTCGACTACCTGTAACCGTATGCCGGCCATCACGCTTGACGCAGTGTCGAAGACCTACCCGCGGTCCAACAGCCGGCTGGTGCTGCGCGCCATGCTTCGCCAGTGGATGGGGCGGAGCGTGGAGGAGAGCTTCACCGCTCTCGACCGCGTCGGCTTCTCGATCGAACACGGCGAGACGGTCGCCGTGATCGGATCCAACGGCGCCGGAAAGAGCACGCTGCTCTCCCTCATCGCCGGCGTGATCTGGCCGGACAGCGGCACAATCGCGGTCGAGGGCAGCGTATCGCCCCTGCTGGAGCTGGGCGCGGGCTTCCATCCCGACCTCACCGGCGAGGAGAACCTGCGCCTCAACGCTTCCCTGCTGGGCATCGGGCGCAAGGAGGCGGGCCTGCTCCACGACCGGATCGTCGAGTTCTCCGAGCTGGGCGCTTTCATTCGCGAGCCGCTGCGGACCTACTCCTCCGGCATGATCATGCGGCTGGGCTTCGCCATCGCCGTCAGCCGCGACCCCGACATTTTGCTGGTGGACGAGATCCTGGCCGTGGGGGACCAGAAGTTCCAGGACAAGTGTCTGGAGCGCATCCGCGAACTGAAGCGCCAGGGCGCCACCATCGTTTTCGTCTCGCACACGCGGGCCTCGGTGGAGGCGCTCTGCGACCGCGCCCTGTGGCTCGACCACGGACGCCTCCGGATGGATGGGTCCGTGAAGGAAGTGCTGGACGCCTACGCCGGACACGCCGCGTTCCAGGCGGCAAGCGAGGGATGATGACGGAAGAATCGATTCAGGTGATTGCGGCCGATCCGGCCCTGGGAGATGTCCCCGTGCTGGCGGTGCCGCGTTGCGACAAGGGCATTGGCGCGGTGATCTCCAGCCCCGCCTCGGACCAGTTGATCGACGGCGTTCGCCTTGACCCATTCCCTGTCTGGCCCGACGACCGCGGCTATTTTCTCGAGGTCCTCCGTTCCGGACAAGGACTGGCGGGGCCGTTTCCCGCCGCCTCCACCCAGGTCTCCTGCGCCCTCAGCTATCCCGGCGCCATCAAGGCGTTTCACTACCACCGTTTCCAGGACGATCTCTGGGTGCCGGCGGTGGGGATGTTCCAGGTTGCCCTTGTCGATTTGCGCCGCAGCTCGCCCACCTTCGGCCGCCGCAACACCTTCTACCTGGGCGCTCTGCGGCCCTGGCAAATCCTGGTGCCGCCCGGCGTCGGGCACGGCTACAAGGTCATCAGCCTGGAGCCCGCCGTGCTGGTCTACGTCACCAGCCGCTTCTACAATCCCGCCGACGAAGGCCGCCTGCCGTACAACAGCGCCGGCATCGCCTACGACTGGGAGACGCAGCACAAATGAAACTGCTGGTGACGGGCGGGGCCGGTTTCATCGGGTCGGCCTTCGTGCGTATGGCGATCGCCGAGGGCAGGGCCGGACAGGTAATCAACCTGGACAAGCTGACCTACGCCGGCAACCTGGAGAACCTGGCGCCGGTGGCCGCGGATGCCCGCTACCGCTTCGTGCGCGGCGACATCTGCGATGCCGCCCTCGTGGGCGAACTGATCGCCGGCGCGCGGCCCGACGCCATCGTCCACTTCGCCGCCGAATCGCACGTGGACCGCTCCATCCTTTCCCCCGCGCCGGTGGTGGACACCAACCTGCGCGGCACCTTCACGCTGCTGGAAGCGGCGCGGCAACACGCGGTGCCCCGGTTCATCCACATCTCCACCGACGAGGTCTACGGCAGCATCACCCCGCCCGCCGAAGCCGATGAGGACTTCCCCCTGCGCCCCAGCAGCCCCTACTCGGCCTCCAAGGCCGGCTCCGACCTGCTCGCCCTGTCCTACTTCGTTACTTTCGGATTGCCGGTCACCGTGACGCGCGCGTC
>CAYOTD010000198.1:0-5341 GCA_964406685.1 uncultured Solibacteraceae bacterium
CGGGCCAAGACCGGCGCGCTGCTGCGGGCCAGCCTGCGCATGGGCGCCCTCTTCGCCGGCGCGGCGCCCGAGCAGTGCGACGCGCTCTCGCGTTTTGGCGAGCACATCGGCCTGGCGTTTCAGATAGTGGACGACGTGCTCGACGTCGAGCAGTCCTCCGAGCAGTTGGGCAAGACGGCGGGCAAGGACGCGGCGCAGCACAAGATCACCTTCCCCGCCGTTTACGGACTGGAAGCCTCGCACCGCATGGCCGAAGAGGAACGCTTACGCGCGCACGCCGCTCTGGTGGTTTTCGGCGGCCGCGCCACGCGGCTGGGCGAGTTGGCCGACCTCATCGTGCGCCGGACGGCATGATCGCTCCACGCCTGCGGATCGACCAGTTGCTCGTGGAGCGGGGCCTGGCCGAATCGCGCGAACGGGCGCAGGCGCTGGTCATGGCCGGGTACGTGGTCGTCGACGGAGAGAAGGCGCGCAAACCCGGCCAGGCGGTGAAGCGCGATTGCTGCGTGGAGTTGACCGAGCGGCTGCCCTATGTGAGCCGCGGCGGGCTGAAACTCCAGGGCGCCCTCGATGGATTCGGCGTGGACGTGAGGGGAAAGGTCTGCGTCGATATCGGCTCGTCCACCGGCGGGTTCACCGACTGCCTGTTGCAGCGGGGGGCGGCGCGGGTCTACGCCGTGGATGTGGGAGCGGGACAGCTCGACTGGAGGCTGCGCAACGATGCGCGGGTGGTGGTGAAGGAAGGCGTGAATGCGCGGTATCTCGCGCCGGAGGATATCGGCGAGCCGGCCGATCTGGTCACCTGCGATGTCAGCTTCATCTCGCTGCGGCTGATCGCGCCCGCCGCGGCCCGGTTGCTCAAGACCGGCGGCGCGATGATCCTGCTGATCAAGCCGCAGTTCGAGGTGGGCCGCGAGCAGGTGGGCAAGGGCGGGATTGTGAAGGACGCGACTCTGCACGCCCAGGTCTGTGCGGGAGTGGGAGAAATGGTAGGAGCACTCGGGTTCCGGACTGCTATTATGGAAAGCCCGATCCTCGGAGCCGAGGGGAACCGGGAGTTTCTGCTCTATGCAAGCCATTGAGACGGTTGGAATCATTTCCAAGCCGGGCCTGGAGCGCGGCTACGAGCTTGTGCCGGCGCTGCTCGACTGGCTCCGCGCCCGCCGCATCCAGGTGCGGTTCGACCAGCAGACAGCCGCCTACGCGGGCGAGTCGGGTCTCGACCGGGACTCGGTGCCCGAGGGCACGCAACTGGTCGTGGTGCTGGGCGGCGATGGGACTCTGCTGGCCGCCGCGCGCTCCCTCGGGGGACGGGACATCCCGCTGTTTCCCGTGAACCTTGGCGGCCTCGGTTTCCTGACGGCGATCACCAGCGACGAAATCTACGGAGAGTTGGAGCGCGCCTTCCGCGGCGAGCACCGTATCAGCCGCCGCAAGAGGATCGCCTGCGAGTTGATGCGGGAAGACGAGGTGGTGGCGCGCTACGAGGCGCTGAACGATGTCGTCATCACCAAGGCCGCCATCGCGCGCATGATCGACGTGGATGCCTACGTCGACGAGCACTTCGTGGCGGCATTTAAGGCCGACGGACTGATCGTAGCCACTCCCACCGGTTCCACGGCGTACTCGCTCTCTGCCGGCGGGCCGATCGTCTTCCCGTCGGTGGCGGCGCTGATCATTACGCCCATCTGCACGCACATGCTCACCAACCGGCCGGTGGTTGTGCCCGATTCCAGCGTGATCCGGCTGGTGTGCCTCGCCCACCACGACGACGCCTACCTGACCATCGACGGCCAGGTCGGCGAACCTCTGCGGCGCCAGGACCGCATCGTGTGCCGCGCCTCGAGCCATGCGCTCAGCCTCATCCGGCCGCCCAAGCAGCGCTTCTTCGACGTGCTGCGCGCCAAGCTGAAATGGGGGGAACGCTGAGGATGAAGCGGCTGTCGCTCACCTCGTGGATCTTCATCGGAATGGCCGCGGGAATCGCCCTGGGGGTGGGCGCGCCGCCGGCGGCGCGGGAACTAGCCCCGGTGAGCAATATCTTCCTGCGGCTGATCAAGTCGATCATCGCCCCGCTGCTGTTCGGCACGTTGGTCTACGGGATCGCCGGCTCGGGAAGCGTCAAGGCGATGGGCCGAATCGGGTTGAAGGCGATCCTCTACTTCGAGATTGTCACTACGGTGGCGCTGTTCCTGGGCCTGGGCGCGGTGAACCTGACGAGGCCGGGCGCGGGGATGCGGTTGGAGCGTACCGCCGCCGAGACCGCTCTGCCGGAGAGCAAGACGACGCTGGCCGGCGTGCTGGAGCACACCTTCCCTTCCAGCGTGATCGACGCCATGGCGCGCGGCGAGGTGCTGCAAATCGTGGTCTTCGCTTTCCTGTTCGGCGCCGCCTGCACCAGGGTGGGCGCGAAAGCGAAACCGGTGGTGGATTTCGCGGAGGCGCTGGCCGAGGTGATGTTCCGTTATACCGGCTACGTCATGTGGCTGGCGCCGTTCGGGGTGGGCGCGGCCATCGCGGTGACGGTGGCGGGCAAGGGTTTTTCGGTGCTCATCGGGCTGGGCAAGTTGGTGCTGACCATGTACGCCGCGCAGGCGCTGTTCGTGGTGGGAGTGCTGGGCGCGGTGATTCTTATCGTGCGGATTCCGCTGCGCCGCTTCGTTCGCCTGGCGCGCGAGCCTTTCCTCATCGCCTTTTCAACCGCGTCGAGCGAAGCGGCGCTGCCGCGCGCCCTGGAGAACATGGAGCGCTTCGGCGTGCCCAAACACATCGTCGCCTTCGTGATCCCTACCGGCTACAGCTTTAACTTGGACGGCAGCACGCTGTATCTCTCCTTAGCGTCGGTCTTTGTGGCGCAGGCAGCGGGCATCGAGATGGGCCTGGGGCAGCAACTGATGATGATGCTGGCCCTGATGCTGACCAGCAAGGGAGTGGCGGGCGTGCCGCGCGCTTCCCTGGTGATCCTGGCCGGCACGCTGGCCACCTTCGGCCTGCCGATGGAAGGCGTGGCCGTGCTGTTGGGTATCGACGCCGTGATGGACATGGCGCGCACGTCGGTGAACGTGCTAGGCAACTGCCTGGCCACCGCCGTGGTGGCGCGCTGGGAAGGATACGCGCTGACCCCGGGCGGAGACGGGGAATGAAGGCGCTTCGCCGCTGGATCGCCCCCGCGCTTCTGCTCCTTTTGCTGTGTATTCTCTTCCACTGGCGGCTGGTCCTGAGCCGGCAGTACACCTGGCTGGACAGTCCCGACATGGCCAACATGGAGGCACCGCGGTTCCAGTTCCAGGCGCGGGAATGGCGCGCCGGACGATTTCCGCTGTGGGACCCGACGCAGTGGTGCGGGCAGCCGTTCCTGGGGCAGATGACCGGCGCCGCCTATCCGCCCCATTGGCTGTTCTCGTTGTGGGCGGGCCGCCATGCGCGCATCAGCCAGAGCGACCTGCACTGGTACCTGGTGCTGGTCCGTTTCGTCGCCATGCTGAACGGGTGGCTGCTGTGCCGCTACCTGCGCCGGTCGCAGATGGCTTCGATCGCGGGCGGTTTGCTTTTTGGCCTGGGATCATTCCTTGGGAACACGGACTGGCCTACAGTGCTGAACGGAGTCCTGTGGGCGCCGCTGGTGTTCCTGTTTCTGTTCCGCGCGGTCGACGGGCGGCGTCCGTGGTTGAGTGCCGCAGTGTCCGGGTCGCTGCTGGGCGTGGCTTGGCTCAGCGGACACCACGAAGCGCCGGCGTATCTTTCTCTCGCCACATTCGCAACCTGGTTGTACTTCGCCTTTCGGGGCCGGAGGTTCGATGCTCGGGTCGTGAGACTGGCGGGGACCGCGCTTCTGTTTGCCGTCCTGGCCAGCGGGCTCCAGATCGTGCCGGCGCTGGAATACGGCCGTTTGGCGGTGCGCTGGGCGGGCACCGAGGAGCCGGTGCGCTGGAAAGACACGGTGCCGTACCTATTTCCTGAACGGTACGCGCTGCCGCTTTCGTCTCTTCCGGGCATTGTGGTTTCGGGTTTCCGCGTACCGGTGAGCCTGCACGTCGGCGTGGCGGGCTCTCTGCTGATCCTGCTGGCGGCGGCCGGGAAGTGGCGCGAGCCGCGCGTGCGCCTGTTCTGCGCGTTGGCCGCGGCCGCGCTGATCTTCGCCTTAGTGGGCCGCAGCGTGCTGCACGGTGTCCTCTACTCGGTGGTGCCACTCATCGAGAAGACGCGCGTACCGGCGCGGGCTGCATCGGTGTTCGGTTTTGCGGCGGCGGTGCTGGCGGCCTATGGCGTGGACGCGCTGCGGCGGGCCGCCCGCTTCGGGTGGCTGGCGCGGCTGGGCTGGTCGCTCGTGGCCGTGGGCGGAGCGATCCAGTTAGTCCGCGCTGCGCTCAATCCGCAGCGCTGGGGGATACAGGAAGGCATCCTGCTGGCCGGACTGGCGGCACTGATTGCGGGCGTGGCTCTGCTGGCCGGACGGCGGCGGATCGCCGGCGCGGTTCTGATCGCCGTGTGTTTCTTCGAACTGCACAACGAGTCTCAAACCGTGCTGCCCAGCCTGGCCGATCCGAGCCGGACCTCGCTGTGGAAGCAGACGCGTCTGGCTGACGATATCGCGGAAGCGCTACGCCGGGAGCCGGGAAGAGTGCGCGTCGATGTCGACGACCGCGAGTTCCCGGCGAACTTCGGCGAGTGGCACGGCATCGATACGCCCGGCGGAATGGGCGCCGGCGTAACCGCCAATATCTTCGGCGCGCGCCAGTACACTGACCGCACCAACGATCTGCTGGCCATCACGCACGTGGTGGCGCGCGAACCGACCCGGCCGGGGCAGCAGGAGGTCTTTCAGGGGGCGAGCCGGCTTCGGGTGTTGCGCAACCCTTCGGTGTTTCCTCGCGCCTGGGTGGTGCACGAGGTGGCGCCCGCGGCGGATTCCGCGGCGGCTCGGAAAATGCTGGGCGAGGTGTCGATCGACTTGCGGCGGCGCGCTCCGGTTGGCGTGCCGGTCGGGCCGTTGGAGCGTTGTGAGGGCGATGAGGCGCGCATCGAGCGGTACGAATCGGACCGCGTCGTGATTCGGGCGTCGATGCGCTGCAAGGGCCTGGTGGTCCTCGCCGACACGTGGTTCCCCGGTTGGCGGGCGGCGGTGGATGGGAGGTCCGTCGAGGTACTGGAGGTCTATGGCGCGTTGCGGGGTGTGGTGGCCGGCGGTGGGGAGCACGTCATCGAATTGCGCTACCGGCCGGCGTCGGCCGCAGTGGGCGCGGCCATGACCGCATCGGCGCTGTTGGGTTGCCTGGTGCTAGGCGCCGCCTCTATTCGTGGGCGGGCAGCACGTCGCTGAGAGGAATCTCCAGATCGGGAT
>CAYOTD010000198.1:5351-5657 GCA_964406685.1 uncultured Solibacteraceae bacterium
GGTGCGCAGGACTTCGGAGAGAGAGCCGGTGGGCGTGGCTTGGGAGTAGATCAGCGCTTTGCGGTCATCCGGGTCGACGACCCAGACCCACTCCGCACCGATGGAGAGATACTCCTGGATCTTCGGCAGCATCCGCACCATGCGGTCTTCGGGCGAAAGGATTTCGATGACCAGAAACGGCGGCACCGTGGGGATGCGTTCGCCGATGTTGCCCGCTCGCCAGACCGCGATGTCTGCCACCCGGTAGCGGTGCGGGCTGACCTGAACCCGGATCTCCGGAACGATCTCCAGTCCGAGCTTGGTGGC
>CAYOTD010000198.1:5667-8380 GCA_964406685.1 uncultured Solibacteraceae bacterium
ACGAGAAGACGTCCCTGAATCCTTCCATGCGGCAGTTCGCCCATGTTGCGCTCCACGATTTCGCCGTCCAGGAATTCGCAGTCCGCCCCCTCGAAGACGGTGTGGAGGTACTCTTCGACACTCATCAGCCCGGCGGCCGACATCGCAACCCCCTTACCCGGATTATACGGCGAGTGAGGCGAGGCGGGAATGGCCCGCGCCCCACCCGCAACCGTGGAATCCTCTACTTCGCGGCGTAACGCTTGGCCATCTCTTCGATCGGGATAGGCTGGTAGTCGCCCGCGTGGCCGGCCTGGCCAAATTGTGTCATGCGCTGGGCCACGACCTTCTTCATCGCTTCGCGCGCCGGCTTCATGTAGTCGCGCGGATCGAACTTCTCGGGCGTCTCGACGAACACCTTGCGGATGGCGCCGGTGATCGCCAGCCGGTTGTCGGTGTCGACGTTGATCTTGCGCACGCCGTTCTTGATGCCGAGCTGGATCTCTTCCACCGGGACGCCGAAGGTGGGCTTCAGCTTCCCGCCGTACTGGTTGATGATGTCCTGAAGCTCCTTCGGCACGCTGGAGGAGCCGTGCATCACCAGGTGCGTCTTGGGCAGCCGCTTGTGGATTTCGATCAGGCGGTCCATCTTGAGCACTTCGCCCGTGGGCTTCTTGGCGAACTTGTAGGCGCCGTGGCTGGTGCCGATGGCGATGGCCAGGGCATCGACCCCGGTCTTCTCGACGAACTCCACCGCCTGATCCGGGTCGGTGACGTGCGAGAGGCCGTCCAGGCCCGCACCGTGTCCGTCCTCGATGCCGCCGAGCACGCCGATTTCGCCCTCCACCGTGACGCCCTTTTCATGCGCCATCTCCACCACTTTGCGCGTCGCCTCGACGTTGTATTCGAAGCTGGAAGGCGTCTTGCCGTCCGGCATCAGCGAGCCGTCCATCATGACGCTGGTGAAGCCCATGTCGATGGCCGACTTGCAGGTCTCCACCGAGTTGCCGTGGTCCAGGTGCAGCACGGT
The DNA here is from genome assembly GCA_964406685.1 of uncultured Solibacteraceae bacterium. GTDB lineage: Bacteria > Acidobacteriota > Terriglobia > Bryobacterales > Bryobacteraceae > JACQZT01. The sequence goes on from CAYOTD010000198.1 coordinate 6,677, forward strand.
CGGGATCTCGGGATACAGCTCCGCGGCGGCGAGCATCAGGTGATACAGGTACCGGTCCTGCGCGTAGGCGCGCGCGCCCCGGCTGGCCTGGACGATGACGGGCGACTTGGTTTCCCGGGCCGCCTCCATGATGGCCTGGATCTGCTCCATGTTGTTGACGTTGAACGCGCCAACACCGTAACCGCCCTTGGCGGCTTCATCCAGAAGCTGCCGCATGGAAACTAGCATTACGTGTTCTCCTTCTTTTGAGTAGGAATCAATCGGGTATTCGTCTAACCACCCAGTATATCAACCGGGCGGAGCCATCGCTTCGCGCGGCGATGCCACGCCTGGGCGCGCGCCGCGTCGCGCAGGATTTGCTCGCGCAACCGGCCGGCGTCTTCGAACTCGCGTTCTTCGCGCAAACGGTGCAGGAATTCCACCGAGATGCGCCGGGGAGTCTCTCCCTCCAGGGGGTCGAGCAGAAACGTCTCGATGATCAGATCGCCGCCGCCGAAGGTAGGCCGGCGGCCGACGTTGGTAACCGAGGGCCATACGCGCCCGTTCTCGAGTTGGCGTGTCCGCGTGACGTAGACGCCGGTCGCAGGCAGGACTCCGGAGCCCGCCGCCAGGTTCAGCGTGGGCACGGTTTTTCTGGAGCCGACGCCACGCCCCGGGACGATATCGCCACTCAGCGCGAAGGCGTGGCCGAGCAACCGTGCGGCGAGGGCGACCCTTCCGGCTTCGACAAGTCGACGCACCTCGCTGCTGGACACCATCCGCCCGCGGACGCGGAGGGCGGGAACCACGCTGACCTTGTATCCGTAACGGCTCCCGAGGGAAACCAGGAGCGCGGTATCGCCCAGGTGGCCGCGGCCGAAGCGGAAGTTCTCGCCCACCACAACGACGCGGGCGCCCAGCCGCGCGGCCAGAATGTCGCCGACAAAGTCCTCCGCCGGGCGCTGGGAGAACGGCAGGTCGAAGGGCAGGATCAACACCTGCTCGATGCCGGCGCGCCGCATCCACTCGGTTCGTTGGCGCGGCGTGTTGAGCAGGCGCGGAGCGCGCCCGGGCGCGACCACCTGGGCGGGATGCGGGTCAAAGGTCACCACCGACGGTCTCAACCCCTGGCCTTGCGCCTCCTGGACGACGCGCTGCAACAGGCGCTGATGGCCACGGTGGACGCCGTCGAAGTTGCCGATGGTGACGGCGCTCGGCCCAAACCGCCCCTCGGCTTCCTCCAGGTTCGTGAAGACGCGGAAGCCGTCGGGCATCTCAGCGCGCCTCCACTAGGATTTCGAGACCGTCGTAGGCCAGCCGCACAGGTTCCGGCAGCATACTCTCCGCGCGCGCATGGCCCAAATCGTGACAGATGTGGGTGAAGTAGGCCCGGCGAGGCTTGAGCCGTTCGACGTAGGCGAGTGATCGCTCGACGGTGGAATGCGTGGGGTGCGGCTTGTATCGCAGGGCGTCGAGGAACAAGACGTCGAGCCCCTCCAGTCTGGCCAGCGATTCTTCGGGGATGTCGCTGTGGTCGGTCAGGTACGCGGCCGGGCCGAAGCGGAATCCCCAGACGGTGCCTTCGCCATGAGACATGCGTACCGGAAGGAACTTGAGTCCGAACAGGTCAAACTCCGACTCGTCGAACGAGCGGCACTCGAGCTTCGGCCGCGACGACTGGCTGGCGGCGCCGTTGAAGATGTAGTCGAAACGGCGGCGCGCGTC
>CAYOTD010000199.1:0-8366 GCA_964406685.1 uncultured Solibacteraceae bacterium
GGCCGACGGGCACTGCTTCATGAACCCGGAGAGTTTCGAGCAGGTCACCGTGCCGCGGTCCCTGGTGGGGGAACAGGCGCGACTGCTCCAGCCGGAGATGCGGGTGCACGTGGAGTTCGTCGAGGGGAACCCGGTGGCGGTGGCCTTCCCCGACGTGCTGGAGGTGCGCATCGCCGATACCTCGCCGCCGGTTCACGCCCAGCAGGATTCCACCTGGAAGACGGCGAAGCTGGAGACCGGCGTCGAGATCCTGGTTCCGCAGTTCATCAAGGCGGGCGATGTGATCCGCCTGGACGTGGCGAATCTCAAGTACATGGAACGCGCCCGGGGGGCAAACAAGTAGAGATTCCCGCCGGGCGCCGGGACTACCTAAAGAAGACCCTTGCGTGACCCGCTCGTGGCGCCGCTGGCCGCCCTGGCGGGCGGCATCCTCGCGGCGCGCTACCTGGAGTTCGATTCCCGCGAGTTGACGGCCGCCCTGGCGGCGCTCGTGATCCTGACGATTCTGGCCTGGGCGAAGTGCCGGCGCGGGGTGGCCGCCTTCTGCGCGCTGGCGGGGTGCCTGGTGCTGGGAGCGTGGACCGCGGAGCGGCATCGGCCGGGCCCGACGCCGGAGCTGGACGCGGCCGAGGGGGAGACGGTCACCCTGGAAGGGTGCGTGGTCGAACCGCCCGCGTTCTACGAGGACCGCGAGCGGTTCGTCGTGGAGCTGGCGCCGGGGGCCCGCATCCAGGCGTCCCTGTGGCTCAAAGAGGGCGAGACGCCGCCGAAGCTCCAATACGGGCAGCGCCTGGAGTTCGACGCGCGCGTACGGCGCCCACGCAACTTCGAGAACCCGGGCGCGTTCGACTACGCCGGTTACCTGGCCCGCCGGCAGATCTACTGGACGGGCACGGTGGCGCGCCCGCCCGCGCCGCGCGTGCTGGGCGCAGGCTGCGGCAACCGCTTCGAAGCCGCGCTGTTCGCGCTGCGCGGAGCGGCGCTCGACCGCATCGAGAGGCTCTACCCCGCCGATACCTACAACGAAGCCATGATGAAGGCGATCCTGGTCGGGGACAATACCCGGCTGGAGAAAGTCTGGACCGAGGTCTACCGGAGGACGGGCACGTATCACGCGCTGGTGATCTCGGGGCTGCACGTGACGGTGCTGGCGGGGGTGCTGCTGTTCCTGCTGCGGGTGTGCGCGGTGCGCGAAATCCTCGCACTGGTGAGCACCGCGCTGGCGGCGTGGCTGTACGCGGCGGTGGCGGGCTGGCAAGCGCCGGTGGTGCGCGCGGCGGCGGGCTTTTCGCTGTACCTGGCGGCGCGGTTTCTCTACCGCCGCACGCGGGTGATGAACCTGCTGGCGGCGGTGGCGATCGGGTTCCTGCTGTTCGATCCCGAGCAGCTCTTCGAGGCCAGCTTTCAACTCTCTTTCCTGTCGGTGGCGGTGATCGGCGCGCTGGCGGTGCCGCTGCTGGAGGCCACCACGGCGCCGCTGGCGCACGGGCTGACAGGGCTGGGCGAGATCGAACGCGACCTGCACCTGGAGCCGCGGGTGGCGCAGTTCCGGGTGGAACTGCGACTGCTGGCCGAGACCCTGGCGCTGGCCACGCGCCTGCCGATGGCGTGGTGCCGGCAGGCGATCGGCGGACCGTTGCGCGTGCTGTTTTGGGGCTTTGAGCTGGCGGTGATCTCGGCGGCGGTGCAGTTCGGCCTGGCCCTGCCGCTGGTCGTCTATTTCCACCGGTTGTCGTTCTCGGGGCTGTCGGCCAACCTGCTGATCGTGCCGCTGATGTCGGCGGTGGTGCCGGTCGGGTTCCTGGCCGTGTTCACGGGGTGGAGCGGCGCGGCGTGGCTGGCGCGGGTGTTGCTCGAGTGGTCGCGCGCGGTGGCGGAGTGGCACGTCCGGCTGGAGACGGCGTGGCGGGTGCCGGCGCCGCCGGAGTGGCTGGCGGTTGGCTTCTCGCTGGCGCTGGCCTGGTTGGCCTGGAGCGTGACGGCGCGGCGGCGGGTGTGGGTGATCCCGCCGCTGGCGGCGACGGCGGCGTTGTTCGGCGTGCTGGTGGCGCATCCGTTCGCGCCGCGCGTGGTTCCGGGCACGCTGGAGTTGTCGGCGATCGATGTCGGGCAATCGGAAAGCCTGCTGCTGGTGACCCCGGAAGGCCGGACGCTGCTGGTGGACGGCGGCGGGTTTCCGTCGCAGGGCCGGAGGAAGCCGCGCATGGACATCGGCGAGGACGTCGTCTCGCCATATCTGTGGACACGGTCGCTGCGGCGGCTGGACGTGGTCGTCTCGACGCACGCGCATTCGGACCACATCGGCGGCCTGGGCGCGGTGATCGAGAACTTCCGGCCGCGGGAGTTGTGGGCCGCGGCCGCAGCCACAGGGCCGGAGTGGGAAGATCTGCGCGCGAAGGCGGAATCGCTGGACGTGCGGCTGGTGACGCGCGGGGCGGGCGAGCGGTTTGGTTTCGGCGGCGCGGAGTTCGAGGTGCTGTCGCCGCCCAAGGACGCCGCGGCCGCGGCCGAGCCGCAGAACGACGATTCGCTCGTGGTGCGCGTGCGGCACGGCGCGCACTCGTTTCTGCTGACGGGCGACGCCGGGAAGGCGGTCGAGCACCAGTTGCTCGATGCGGGCCCCGCCGAGGTGCTCAAGGTGGGCCACCACGGGAGCCGCACGTCGTCGTCGGCCGAGTTTCTGGAGGTGGTCCGGCCGGCCTTCGCCGTGATCTCTGCCGGCGCGGGGAACACCTACCGGTTCCCGCACCGCGAGGTCCTGGAACGATTGGGGGCGTTGAATGCGGCGGTGTATCGCACCGATACGTGGGGGCTGATCACGATTCGCACCGACGGGCGCCGCTTTACGGTGGAAACCCGGCGCGGCTCGCCGGGCAGGGCGGGCTTCTATCAGCCGTTCTGAGCGCGGATGAGTTTTTCGGCGTGGCGCAGGGCTTCGGGGGTGACGCGCTCGCCGGAGAGCATGCGGCCCAGCTCGCGGGTGCGGGCGTCGCCGGCGAGTTCTTCGATTTCGGCGGTCACGCGGCCCTTGACCTCGCGCTTCTCGACGGCGTAGTGGTGATCGGCGAAGGCCGCGATCTGCGGCAGGTGAGTGACGCAAAGCACCTGGCTGGAGGCGGCCAGTTGCTTGAGGCGGCGGCCTACGGTTTCCGCCGCGGCGCCGCCGATACCGGCATCCACTTCATCGAACACGAGGGTGCAGGGTGCGCCCTTGGGCCGCGGGCGGCCGGCCGCCGCGACGCAGGTCTTCAGCGCCAGAGCGATGCGCGACAGCTCTCCGCCGGAGGCCACGCGGTCCAGCGGGCGCGGCTCTTCGCCGGGGTTGGGGGAGATCAGGAACTCGACGCGGTCGGCGCCTTCGGCGGACCACGGGGCCGGCTCGCGGCGGATGCGGAACGTGGTGCGCTCCATGGCGAGGGAAGCCAGCTCGGCTTCGAGGCGCTTTTCCAGCTTGCGGGCGGCATCCTGGCGGAGTCCGGTGAGGCGGGCGGCGGCGGCTTCGAAAGAGGAGGCGAGGGCGGCGCGCTCCTTCTCGAGTTCCGCGCGGCGGCCGGCGGCGTTTTCCAGGGCGCCCAGGCGCGCGCGCACGTCGTCGAGAAAGGCCAGGATCTCTTCGATGGTGGGAGCGTACTTGCGCTTGAGCTTGTCGAGGCCGGCCAGGCGCGATTCGATCTCGTCCAGGCGCGCGGGGTCGGCTTCCAGCTTGCCGAGGTAATCGCCGAGAGTGAATGCGGCTTCCTGGATGGCGATGGCGGCCGGTTCGAGCGCGGCGCGCGCTTCGTCCAGGGAGGGGTCGATGCGCGCCAACTCTTCCAGGCGGCGCGTGGCCTGGCGGAGGCGGGCGTGGGCGGAATCCGCCGAATCGTAGAGGGCTTCGTGGGCGCCGGCGGCCAACTCCTGGAGCCGGGCCACGTTCTGGAGGCGGCGCCGGTCGGCTTCCAGCGCGGCATCTTCGCCGGGCTTGAGGTTGGCGGCTTCGATTTCGCGCTTCTGGAAGCTCCACAGATCGGCCAGGCGAAGGTTCTCGCGTTCGCGGCGGTCGAGGTCGTCGAGTTCCGAAGTGCATTCGCGCCAGCGGCGGTAGAGGCCGGCGGCTTCCTCGCGCGGTTCGGCGGCGTGCGCGAAGGCGTCCAGCAGGTCGAGCTGAGAGGCGGCGTCGAACAGGCGCTGTTGATCGTGCTGGCCGTGGATGTCGCCCAACAGGGGCGCCAGGTCGCGCAGCAGGGAGGCGGGCACGGGGCGCGAGGCGGCGAAGGCGCGCGACTTGCCGCCCGCCAGGATTTCGCGCTCGAGGATCAGCTCGTGTTCCTCGATTTCGATGCCGGCGGCGTCGAGCAGGGCCCGCAGGCGGGAGTCGCCGGGCAGCTCGAAGATGCCGGAGATGCGCGCGCGTTCGCAGCCGGTGCGGATCATCTCGGCGGAGGCGCGCCCGCCGAATAGCAGGCTGAGGGCGTCGACGACGATGGACTTGCCGCTGCCGGTCTCGCCGGTGAGCAGGTTGAGACCGGGGTGGAAGCGGACGCGGACCCGCTCGATGACGGCGTAGTTTTCCACCACCAGCTCGACCAGCATTCCAGGTGATTATACGACGGAGGCCGCAGCAGCGGCCTCAGCCGCAATACTGTTCACTTGTCCGGTGGGGTCGGCCCTTCCGGCCCGCCGCCGGGCTTTGTCCCGGCGTTCCCGGCACGCCGCGCCGAAGCGCGGCGGCAGGCTGAAAGCCTGACCCCACCCACAGGCATGAGCTTGAACGCCGAGGATCGCTCAATCCTCAGCATTCAAGTCTGCCATCAGCGCATCGACGCTGGAGAAGCTCCTTCCTTTTCCGGCCTCGAGCTCCGCCATCGCCTTCCGGGTCGCATCGTTCGGCACCTTGACCTCGAATGGCAGCCGGCGCTCATCCACCACACGCAGCATCAAGAGACGGATAGCGTCCGAAATCGAGAGTCCCATCGACGCCAGCGCATCGGCGGCGCGTCGTTTGGTGGCGGAATCGATGCGGGCGCGAACGTAGGTGTCGGTGGCTCTCACGGCACGGCGCCTCCAGTGACGCTCAGTCTCCATTGTAGTCCTGTTGTGACTACAAGGGAACTCCAAAGAGAAAGGCCGGAAGCCCCTGCTTCCGGCCTTGGTAAGCCGCCGATCGGCCTCCGCGGAGTTAGCGTCGCGAGTGCCGGCGATGGCCGGCCGCCGCCAGTCCGAGGAGTCCCAGCCCAATCAGCGACATCGTTGCCGGCTCCGGCACCGCCGTGTCCGGGGCCGTGGGTCCGAGGAAACCGCCCGTGCCGACATTGGCCAGTGTGCCACCGACTCCCGAGACCTGATAGTGCTGCCAATGGTAGTAATCGGTCTCGGGGGTGTTGGAGACGGGTTTACCCAGGACGTTCCCTTATCGTACACCAGGCCGGCACGTAATACAATACTTGATTGTAAGGTATGGAATAGACCGCTTTGCAGTTGCCAGACAGTGTGAAAGGTGATAATCTCTAGGTGGTTAGAGATGATTTGAGGCCTATGCACTTCTCGTTGAAGAGCGAGTACGCGTTGCTGGCCATTTTCGACCTGGCGCTTCAGCCGACCCGCGAGCCGGTGCGAATCGCGGACGTGGCCCGCCGGCAGAAGATCCCGCAGAAGTTTCTGGAGCTGATCCTGGCGGGGTTGAAACAGGGGGGATTCGTCGAGTCGCGGCGGGGCGCCGAGGGCGGATACCTGCTGGGGCGCCCGCCGGAGGGGATCACCGTGGGCGAGGTCCTGCGGCACGTGGAAGGCGGGAAGGCGCAGCGGTCGCGGACATCGAAGAGGGGCGAGACGCCCTTCACGGAGTTGTGGAACCGGGTGGACGAAGCGGTGGCGGGCGTGGTGGATCGAACCACGGTCGCCGAACTGGTGAACCGCTGGCGGGAACGGCAGGCGGCGCTCGCCCCGACGTGGGATATCTGAGCCGGCGCGGCGCGGCCGGCGGAAAGAGGGGAGAGGGAGGCGGGATGGTGTATCAAGACAACTCATTCAGCATCGGGCGGACGCCGCTGGTGAAGCTGAACCGGATCGTGGGCGGGGCGCAGGCCACCGTGGTGGCGAAGATCGAGGGGCGGAATCCAGCCTATTCGGTGAAGTGCCGCATCGGGGCGTCGATGATCTGGGACGCGGAGAAGCGCGGGGTGCTCAAGCCGGGCAAGGAGATCATCGAGCCCACCAGCGGGAACACGGGTATCGCGCTGGCGTTTGTGGCGGCGGCGCGCGGTTATCCGATCACCCTCACCATGCCCGAGACGATGTCCATCGAGCGGCGCAAGATTCTGAAGGTGCTGGGCGCAAGGCTGGTGCTGACCGAGGGCGCACTGGGCATGAAAGGCGCCATCGCGAAGGCCGAAGAGATACTGGCGTCGGACCCGGAGCGGTACGTGCTGCCGCAGCAGTTCAAGAACCCGGCCAATCCGGAGATCCACTTCCGGACCACGGGACCGGAGATCTGGGAAGACACCGGGGGGGCGGTCGACGTGCTGGTGGCGGGAGTGGGCACGGGCGGAACGATCACGGGCATTTCGCGATATCTCAAGCAGGAGAAGAAGAAGCCGGTTCTCTCGGTGGCGGTGGAGCCGGCGGGAAGCCCGGTGATCTCGCAGACGCTGAGGGGAGAAACGCTGAAGCCGGGGCCGCACAAGATCCAGGGCATCGGCGCGGGCTTCATTCCGGAAACGCTGGACCTGTCCATCGTGGATCGGGTGGAGCAGGTGTCCAACGAAGAGGCGATCGAAATCGCGCGGCGGCTGGCGCGCGAGGAGGGGATTCTGGCGGGGATTTCCTGCGGGGCGGCGGCGGCGGCGGCCCTGCGCGTGGCCAGGGAGCCGGAGATGAGGGGCAAAACGATCGTGGTCATCCTGCCGGATTCGGGGGAGCGGTACCTGACCAGCGTCTTATTTGAGGGGATGTTCGATTAGCCTTCGATGGCGCGGGTGGTTGGGTTCCAGCGGAGGCGGCGGCCGGCGCGGATCGCCTGCATCGCCATGTCGAGGGTCACGCTGGCGTAGTGGCCGACTTCGACGGGGGCGTTGGGGTCCTTGCGCGTGCGGATGCAATCGAGGAAGTTGGCGATGTGCTGGCGCGTGCCGCGCTCGAACGATCCGTAATCCTTCTTCTCGAGCGCCGGCTTGGGATCGTACTCTCTGGATTCCGGGTAGAGCGCGAAAGACTCGCGGGAGACGTCGAAGCGGGCCTTGGAACCGTTGAAGTGCTTCATCTGGTCGTGCGCGCCGGGGTAGCGCATGGCCTGGTAGCCGACGGTGAAGACGGCCACGTAGTCTTCCGGATACTCGATGATCATGGTGGTGGTGGCGGGGACTTCGGCGCCGTCGATATGGACCTTGCCGCCGGCGCAGGTTACCGCCGCCGGGTAGGAGGCATTCATGAACCACTGAATGCAGTCGACGATGTGGGCCGCCTGACCGACCATGAGGCCGCCGGAGTAATCCCAGTAGTAATACCAGTTGGAGAAGCGAATCCAGTCCAGCTCGCGTTTGGGAGCGGGCCCGAGCCACTTCTCCCAATTCAGCTTTCCTTGCGGCCGGGGGGTGACCTTGGCGCCGACGGTGTTGTACCACCAGGCGTTGACGAGCTTCACTTCGCCCAGCCGGCCGGAATCCATGACGCGTTTGGCTTCGAGAAACAGGTCGAAGCTGCGGCGCTGGGTGCCCACCTGCACGACGCGCTTGGTCTGGCGGACGGCCTTGATCACATCAAAGCCCTCGCCGGCCGTGTGGCACATGGGCTTCTCGACGTAGACGTCCTTGCCGGCGCTCACGGCGTCGATGGTCATGCGGGCGTGCCAATGATCGGGGGTGGCGACGACGACGGCGTCGACGTCCTTGTTCGACAGCAGGTCGTGATAGTCTTCGTAAGTCCTGGCCGCTTTGCCGGCGGCTTCCAGGCCGCGCTTGAGGTTGGGCTCGTAGACGTCGCAGACGGCGCGCATCTCGACGTTGGGCTGTTCCTTGAAATAGGACGTGAGCAGGCGCCCGCGCCCTCCGGCGCCGATCAACCCGATGCCGATGCGATCGTTGGCGCCGAGGAGGCGCGCCCCGGCGGCCGTTGCGGCCAGAAATGTCCTGCGTTCCATAGCGAGACTACTTTATCAGGTTGGCGGAGGGGCGGGGGCTGAGGGTCTCAGCGGCGGGAGCGGAAGCGGCGCTGGCCCTTGAGCCGGTCTTCGTGGTCGACGCGCTTGCGGATGACGTAGCGCACTTCGCCGCGCGGGTTCAGCACGACGGTGGAGCCGCCGTAGAAATCCCAATCGCCGCGGCGGGCGTCGCGGACGACGCGGCGCTGGGTGACTTCCGCGACCAGGTCGAACAGGACGCGCCCTTGCGGTC